>CABXKH010000050.1 GCA_902512685.1 Paracoccaceae bacterium
AGGTCTGATATGCGGGACAAACCGGTCCTTAGCTCTGACAGGTTAACTGGCGGAATCGAACATTCTGGACGCTGATTCTTCCAACAATTCACCGCAGTACAGCTGGCCCAGCTTGCAAATCTTTTCGTTCGCACCAAGGGCCGTTAACGCAAAACATCAAATTGGGCATAGATAATCCAGCGGAGTTTTTCTTATTACGAATTCTGATATCATCCATAGGTATTAGTGCTACGCAGCTCTCGTCGTTCTGTATGGCGCCCCTAGTGGTCGCTCGCTGATACCAGGGCGTCGATGAATTTAGAGAACAACTCGCCTTGGGATCTGATCTGAAGTTTGGAGTACACGTTTCGGCGATGAATTCGAACAGTACCAGGTGAAATCTCCAGTATACGGCCAACGGCATCGGCCGAGTGGCCCTTGAGTGTAAACTCAACTACCTGGCGCTCTCTCGGGGTCAGGACACCTTGGCCAAAGTTAATAAAGGCCAATTCTATGCTCTGGTGTATGCTGGCGTCAGATTTGGCATGAGCGTCGGCTCCGAAACTCACGGCGAGGTCGTCCCAATGCCTTTGGCACACCGCGCGTACCACTGGCCAGAAGTCACCTAGCTGCCTGAAATCTTTCGCTGAAAAGGCTTTTTCAGCCCGCATCAGTGAGACGACAACCGTAGCATCCCCAGGCATTTCGATGAAGTATCCGATTTCCTCGGCTAGCCCCGTACGAGCATAGTAACTGCGAAAATACTCGCCTTGGAAAAATCTGTCTGGGGCCAGGTCTTTAATTCGGTACAGCCCCGGATCGATCTTATTTCCACAGGCCAAATAGAACGGGTCAAGAAGGTAGGGACCTTCCTGATAATCCTCGACGAAGACCTTACGCTTGCCTTTTGGAAAATCGTCAAACAGGTCCATTGGACGAGCGGCTCCGAGATAACCAAAAATCACGGTATAATCAAAAGGGGCAATCCCTTGGAGCGCCTCCGATAGAGTTAGGGCAAAATTTTCGGTCCCTATGGCATCAATCAATGCCCCTGTCGCTTCGATCAATTTCCGCACAGCAACTCCCTACTAAGATTGATATATTAAAATCATGGTATATACAGTATTATCAAATTTTCCTATAGTTTTTTCAATATGAATGGTAGTTACCAAACTGGAAAAAGATAGAGATAAATGGAGATCGAGCCATATACAGAGGTCACTCTTACGGCGGATCGGAAAGTAGTCGCAGAGTTGCGCGGTGTGTCAAAAAGCTTTGGTGATGTGCTTGCTGCAAGTGACTTAAACCTGTCGATCGGCGAAGGCGAGTTTCTTTCTTTTCTTGGACCATCAGGCTGTGGCAAGACCACCGCATTACGAATGCTGGCAGGTTTCGAAGTTCCCAGCGAGGGACAGGTTCTTCTCGATGGCGATGTTGTCAACGATTTGGATGCGCATGACCGCCCGGTCAACATGGTGTTCCAGCAGTATGCGCTATTTCCGCACATGACTGTGGCCCAAAACATTGGGTACGGGCTGCGTCAGATTCGTCCGCGCATTCCCAAGCTACAGATTGCAGAGCGGGTCAGCAGAGCTCTGGAAGTGGTTCGGTTGGGCGGTTTCGAAGATCGCAAGATCTGGGAGATGTCTGGTGGTCAACAGCAACGTGTCGCTTTGGCCCGCGCCATTATCAATGAGCCCAAACTTTTACTACTTGATGAGCCCATGGCGGCGCTTGATCGCAAGCTGCGCAAAGAAATGCAGATCGAATTGCAAGATTTGCAGCGTCAATTGGGGATCACCTTTGTGTTGGTAACGCACGATCAGGAAGAAGCCTTATCAATGAGCGATCGCATCTGCGTTATGCGCGATGGACGGATTGTCCAGATTGGTAGCCCTCAAGAGTTGTATGATCGCCCCAATTCCCGTTATGTTGCTGATTTTGTCGGAACTTCCAACTTTTTCAATGGCAAACTGCAGGGTTCGCCTGAGGGGATGTCTACGGTGCTTCTAGATAATGGAATGCAGGTACAGGGGATGGCCGGGGACGGTCTTGTCGATCACCAGGATGTTTGCATTAGCGTGCGTCCTGAACAGATGAAGCTGGGTCATCAAGGCGATGGTGTTGAGGTTAAAGTTCACAACCGGATTTTCCTGGGTGAGCACACCGAATATCTGGTCAGCCACCAAACGCTTGGAGATTTTCTGGTGCTTGCTCCGCGCCAGGCAGACCTGACCGAGGGCGCCTTTGCTGTTGGCGACACCGCGGCGGTGTCTTGGGAGGCGACAGCCGCGCTCATTCTCGACCGAAATTAACAAAGACCAAAATCACAGAGAGGAAAGACAATGACTAAGAACATCGACTATATCTCCAAGAAGGAATTTATTGAGAAACTGGAAAGCTACAGAAAGGGCTCGATCACACGGCGCCATTTCCTGAATGTAACTGGCCTTGGAGCTGCAGCGGCAGTGATGGGGGCATCCGTGCCCGGCCTGCGACCGCAGCCTGCATTTGCCGGCGACATCGGTGACCGAGTGGTTCTGGCCACATGGCCGAACTATCACGACCCAGCCAATTTTGATGCATTCACTGAGGCGACCGGTGCACATGTACAGGTCAACGTGTTTGGCTCGAACGAAGAAATGCTGGCCAAGTTGCAGGCGGGTGCTACCGGTTGGGATGTTTATGTACCGACCAACTACACGTTCGAAGATTACGTCAAAGAGGATCTGATCGAACCTTTGGACGTCTCGCAGCTGCCAAATTATGAAGCGACGGCATTTGATGCGCGTTACGCCGAGGCGGGCTCAGTAAACGGTAAGCTTTACGGTGTTCCTAAAAACTGGGGATCCACCGGTATGGCCATCAATACCAAGCACAACGGTGGAAATGCGATCTCTTCGTGGAGAGAGTTTTTTGACATCACCATGGATAAGTTCTCAGGCCGTACCATCGTACATGACTATCAGCTGACCACCATTGGCAGCGCTCTAAACTCTTTTGGTTATTCCTTTAACTCGGTTGATGAAAAAGAGCTGGCGGATGCCGAGAAACTGCTGATCGACGTTAAGCCTCACCTCTTTGCGATCACTTCGGATTACCAGCCTGGTATGCGGAATGGCGACGCCTGGTTGACCATCTGCTGGTCAGGTGATGGAAAACAACTCAACAGCGACATGCCTGAGATTGCGTATGTTCTTGGTAAAGAAGGCGGCGAAATCTGGAGTGACTACTGGGCGATTCCAAAAAGCTCTGACCGCAAAGCGGCAGCCTATGCCTTGATCAACTTCATGCTGGATCCAAACGTGAACGTCAAAGAAGTACTGGCTCATGGTTATCCAACGGCAGATTCAAGAACCTATAACCAACTACCAGATGACTTGAAGTCTGATCCGATCATCTTCCCGGCCCAAGAACTGCTTAGCCCACTCGAGTTTGGCGCGGCAGTGACTCTGACCGACCCAAATCGTGCCGAATTGATGGCACGGTTCAAATCGGCTTGATCCGAACCAAGGTGAAAACAACATGACGCAACGCGCACGTAATTGGCTGTTATTGGCACCAGCAGGAATCTGGTTCCTTGTGATGCTGATCATTCCGCTTACTGTTGTTTTCATCTTTAGCTTTGGAGAGCGAGCACCGTCCGGCGGCGTTGTGCTCGCTCTAACCGTTGAACAATATGCCAATCTACCGGCACGCTGGGCCGCGTTCAAAAACACCATGACACTGGCGCCGATAGGCACATTATCGGCTCTGCTTATAGCTTATCCTCTGGCCTATTTTTTGGCAGTAAAGGCGGATCCCAGGTGGAAAACCATCCTGTTGGTATTAGTAATCGTACCATTCTGGACTTCGATCCTGATACGCAGCTACGCATGGATATTCCTGCTTGGCGGGCGTGGAATTCCCGCACTTCTTGAATGGGTTGGTATCGAAGGCCTGCGCCTTATCAACACTCCGTTTGCGGTTTTGGTAGGGATTATCTACGGCTACTTGCCGCTGATGGTGTTTCCGATTTTTGTCAGCCTCGATAAGTTGGATAAACGGCTGCTTGAAGCCTCTTCAGATCTTGGCGCAAAGCCTTGGAAAACATTCCTGCAAGTAACGCTGCCTCTTTCGATACCCGGTATTGCAACCGGGTGTATGCTCGTCTTTATCCTATTGATGGGCGAATACCTGATCCCTGCGCTTTTGGGTGGCGGCAAAGTGTTTTTTGTCGGCAATGCGCTGGTTGATCTATTCCTGCAATCCCGAAACTGGGCCTATGGCTCAGCGGTGGCTGTCACCCTAGTGGTAGTCATGCTTATTATTGTCACGATTTATATGCGGCTGATCAGCCGCCTCGGCGCAAACCGAGAAGACGTGTCGATTATGTGAGGCGGGCCGATGAGATTTTATGCGATCTGCGTTTACCTGTTTCTATACATTCCGATTGGGGTGATCGCGCTGTTCAGCTTCAATGCCGGACGACATGCTAGTCAGCTTCAGGGGTTTTCGACCAAATGGTATGGTAAAGCGTTGTCTAATCCCTTTGTGATGGATGCGCTTGAGACCAGCCTGATCGTTGCCTTTTGTTCGGCGCTGTTTGCCAGTGTCTTTGGAACCATGGCGGCGGTGGCGCTGCAAGGAATTCGTGGTCCGGTAAGAGTAGCTTTTGATATGCTGATCTATGTCGCGGTGATGATCCCAGGCATTGTAATCGGCATTGCCACACTAATAGGGTTGGTGACAGTGTTTAACCAGTTGAATCCCGTGATTGCAGCGATCTGGCCAGCAGGCTTCAATCCACCAAAACTGCGCATGGGCATTGGATCTCTGATTGCGGCCCATACGATGTTCCTGATGGCGCTGGTGGCGATTATCGTACGTGCCCGGCTTGCAGGCATGGACCGCACGCTGAACGAGGCGTCTTCGGATCTTTATGCCACGCCACTAGGCACGTTCCGACAGGTGACGCTGCCGATGATCTTTCCGGCAATTCTAGCAGGCTTTCTGCTCAGTTTCACTTTCAGCTTTGATGACTTCATCATCGCGTTTTTCGTGGCCGGCTCCGAAACCACTTTGCCAATCTATGTGTTCTCATCCATCCGCCGCGGCGTGACGCCTGAAATCAACGCGATTGGGGCGATGGTGATGGGCGTTTCTCTGCTCCTGCTGATTTCAGCACAGTTGTTACTTAAACGTGAAAGGCGGAAATCCAGATGAACTTATTTGCAAAACCTCACGAGGCCAGATCGTTCCCCATGCTCGAGAGTAAAGTTGCTCTGGTCACAGGCGCCGGTTCAGGCATCGGCAAGGCAGGAGCCATGGCAATGGCCCGCCACGGTGCGCTCGTGGTTGTAACCGATCTCGATGCGGACAAGGCCGCCACGGTTGTGGCGGAACTAGAAAATGAGGGATTCAACGCAACCTCGGCCGGTCTCGATGTCACGGATGACGAGGCGGTCTTTGCAGAAGTGAACCGGGTCATGAGTAAGTATGGGCGTCTTGATGTTTTGCATTCGCATGCCGGGTATCAAATAGAAGGCAACCTTGAAGACGTTCCGGTCGATGGAATGGATATGTCCTGGCGGCTCAATGTTCGATCGCATTTTGTCGCGGCGCGGTCTGCGGTTGGTCATATGCGGGATCAAGGTGGCGGCAGCATCATAATTACATCGTCAAATTCAGGTGTTCAATATGATCGCGAGATGATTGCCTATGCAACCACCAAGCACGCGGTTGTAGCAATGACCCGCCAGATGGCGGCCGACTACGCCAAGCACAACGTGCGTTTCAATGCACTTTGCCCGGGCTTTATCGACACGCCTTTCAATGCTGGTTTCGAAAAGCAGATGGGTGGTCGGGAAAAGCTTGAGGGGTACGTGTCACAAACCATCCCGATGGGGCGATGGGGCACGACTGAAGAAATGGCCGATGCAATCCTGTTCCTTGCCTCTGACATGTCGACGTTCATGACCGGACACGCGCTGGTCATCGACGGCGGGGAATGCATCTGAAAACCTTTCCGGAGACACCACAATGACCAAGAGTTTGAAGACACCAAATGGCCGGCTGGCCGAAAAAATCGCTGTCATTACTGGCGGTGCCACTGGAATGGGGCGAGCCACCGCGCTGATGTTCGCCGAGGAAGGTGCCAAGGTCAGCATCTTTGATATTCAGGACGAAGAAGGTCAGAAGACAGTCGAAATGATCCGCGAAAATGGAAGTGAAGCGGCTTTCTTTCATGCCGATGTGACCAAGGACGCGGAAATCAACGCAGCCTTTGATGGAGCCCTTGAAACATTTGGTCCTTACAATGTGCTGTTCAACCATGCAGGTACCATCATCGTCAAAGCGATGCATGAAACCAGCGAGGAAGAATATGACTGGCTGATGGATGTAAATGTGAAGTCCGCCTTTCTGACTTGTCGTCGTGCGGTTCAAGACATGAGCGCAAATGGTGGTGGGTCAATCGTCATCACCTCGTCCATCGCGGCTGAATTGGGCTATGCGCTGGAATCTGTTTACTGCATGTCCAAGGGAGCCGTTCTGCAACTCGCTCGCACGATATCAACCGAATATCGCGATGCTGGAATCCGCTGTAACGCGATCTGCCCCGGCTTTGTCGAAACTGCCCATGGCCTGAAAGAGATAGCGGAACTGGATGCGGCTGGGCAGGAGTGGGAAGTCTCGGGGATGGCCGCTACACAAGGACGTATCTGCTATCCTGAGGAGGTAGCAGCAGCGGTTGTGTTCCTCGCTTCCGATGAGGCTAGCTTTGTCAACGGCAACGCGACTTATGTCGACAACGGTTGGTACGCCAAAGGATAAGTCCAACATTAACTTACCTGACCCCTTTTAAATGATGCTGAGATCTGGAAAGGAACGGATCGACCACATGATTGTTTCCCATCTGTATTCTCCTTTAGTGCATAATATGCGATTAAAGGAGCGGCACAATTTCGGGACAGGTCCAGGGCTTGTTTCGGCATGTGATATTTTAATCTGGCATCTTGGACATGAATAGTCGCTCTCCATTGCTTGCAGAGTTTTTTGCGCACGCAGACTATGAAGGCATCTCGCAAAGGAGTCGAATGTCGCGCTGGTCGCTAAGGTCTGCAATGGCTCCAAGCCGCCATTCGCTGCATCTTTCGCAAATGACTGCTAACTGGGGAAGAGCAGCCTTCCGAGCAGATAAATATATTCTCGGCATCACCGTAAATTTTGACAGATCTGAACTTCCCTATTCGGTTACCTCGCTTGCCCGTTTTTCTGATCTCTTTCCCTGATCCAAACTTCTTATTCCCTGTTATTTAAATAACAGGGAAATGGCTTGTAACTCGTTCTTTTAGTTGAGTAAATTGGAGTAAAGTCTTTGAAAACTGTCCTAAATAGACCAAAATTTCGATTTTTCCTTGTAAAATTCCCTGTTAACAGGGAATTCTAACCAGAGACCCGTTCGCTAAAGACTGCGTCCACCACCATTTTCTTAATCCAGCTCTAATTTTTCAGTAAATAGCTCAGATCTCAAGCGCGGGCTGCTCCATGCAGCATCAAAACTTGAGACACCGACTGGCTTATCGCCTGTAATGCGCCGCCAATTTCTGCTCTCCGCGCTTGGGTGAAGCGCCGCACCGGCCCGGTGGCGCCAATGCTAAAGGTGGGGCCAATGGCTCCGATTTGAACGGGTGCAGCCACAGAGCAAACGCCCACCTCAATCTCTTCAACGCATTCCGCATAGCCCTCGGCAAGGATGCTATCAAACTCTCGCCGCAAAGCGGCTGGGTCATTTTTAGTTTTTTGGGTGAATAAGCGCATTGGACCAGCCAAAATTTCATCGCGAAACCCATGATCAGCATAGGCTGCGATCACCTTGGAACACGAACAGGCATGCATCGGCCGAAATCCAAGACCGGGATGAACAAACGAGCGTTTAGCGTCCTTGGGCACTTCGACGTGGATAATTTCCACACCTTTATTGCGAAGCCGCGACAGGAAAATCGCCTCGCCAAAATGATCTGCCGCCTCTTTCAGCGCCGGCGCAGCAGCGCGACTAACATCAGCATCCGGCTGGGCAAGAAATGCCAGGCGAACCATCCGTTCTCCGACCAAAAACCGTCCGGTTTCCGGCTCGTCAAGCAATCGCTCTGAAGTCATGGTTTGCAACAACCGATAGCAAGTTGGGCGCGGTAAATTAGTGAGGTTCTGAACTTCACCTGCCGTAATGGGCCGGCCAGATGTTGCCACTGCCTCAAGAACTTTCATTACACGATATAGGTGCACAATTATCTCACTTTACAGACATTTGTCTCATATAATAAGATACCCTTATAAAAGTCAAATAAAACGAATCGCGGTAGAGGAAAACTAATGGAATGTTGCGGACCCGGTTTTGCGTCACCGACCGATGCTATGAAAGCCCCCAAAGAGAAATTGCTCTACACGATTGCAATTTACACCGGAACCGGCATTCAAAAGCCCGATTACCTTGCTACTGTTGATGTCGATCCCAACAGTCCAACCTATTCTGAAGTGATCCACCGGCTTGAAATGCCGGGCATTGGCGATGAGCTACACCATATGGGTTGGAACGCCTGCTCGTCGTGTCATGATGATAGCAGTATGGCGCGTAAATATCTGCTTCTTCCGGGGGTGCGGTCGAATAATATCCATGTCGTTGATACAGCCACTGATCCGCGTGCGCCGCGCCTGCATAAAGTGATCGACGGGGCAGAGATTAAATCCAAAACGGATCTGAGCGGCCCACACACGGTACATTGCCTTGGCTCAGAAATAATTATCTCGTTTCTGGGCAATGCCAAAGGCGAAGCGCCGGGCGGGTATCTGCACCTTAATAAAGATTTCGAAATCGTCGGCCGATGGGAAAATTCCATGGGCGACATAAAGTTTGGCTACGATTTCTGGTACCAGCCGCGCCACAATGTGATGGTCAGCTCAGAGTGGGCCGCCCCGAACACTTTTATGCCCGGCTTTGATTTGGAAGAAGTTGGCCACTTAAAATATGGCCGCGAGCTGCATTTTTGGGATTTTGAGAAAAAAGAACCGATTGAAACCATGTATCTTGGGGAAGATGGCCTGATCCCACTTGAAGTGAAATTCCACCACGACCCCGATAGCACCCACGGGTTTTGCGGGGCTGCGCTCAGCTCAAACGTGATTCATTGGTGGAAAAATGATGCCGGTAAGTGGGAATGGGAAAAAATAATCGATGTTGGCAATGAACCGCATCCAGAGTGGCCTATTCCGGTGCCCGGCGTGATGTCAGCGATCCTTGTGTCGATGGATGACAAATATCTTTACCTCAATAATTGGCTGCATGGTGATATGCGCCAGTATGATATTAGCGACCCACACAACCCAGTGCTGACAGGTCAGGTCTGGATGGGTGGATTGCTGGGCAAAGCGCCCGAGGTAAACGGCGTGAAAATGGCCGGTGGGCCGCAAATGTTCCAGCTAAGCCTTGATGGCAAACGGCTTTATGTAACGACCTCGCTGTTTTCCACATGGGACAACCAATTCTATCCCGAAATTCGTGAACAAGGCGGCGTCATGGTGATGATTGATTGCGATCCAGAAAATGGTGGTATGACGCTTAATCCAGATTTCATTGTGGACTTTGGACAAGAGCCAAATGGCCCAAGCCGTTGCCACGAAGCCCGCTATCCGGGCGGTGATTGCACAAGCGACATCTGGCTATGATGCACACCATTACCATTGCCAACAGGGACAGCGCGACCTATCAGGTCGACCATCGCAAACCTCTGCTGGATAGCCTTCGCTCGCAAGGTGTTGATTTGCCATATGGGTGCAAATATGGCGGCTGCATTACCTGCGCCGCCAAACTAACGGCTGGCAAAGTTGACCAGCGCCGTCAGGTGGCATTGAACAACCGCCAGATCAACAATGGTTACGTGATTTTATGTGTTGCGCGCCCCTTGGGGGACTGCACGTTGGAAATCGGCGTTGAAAGCCATGACAAGCTTTATCGCAACCCGTTTTTGAACCCCCTTTCCCCCCATGAGCTTAAAGCGGATATCGCCGCCCCGCAGGAGACAAATCAATGAGCTACATGAACCACGATGAGCCCTATAGCGACAGCTACCTGCAAGGCATTTTAAAGTCGGTGAAAACCATAGCTATGGTGGGTGCCAGCCCTGACAAAACCAAGTTCAGCTATGGTGTTTTGCGCGTATTGCACGAAACTGGATATGATATGGTGCCGGTCAACCCACGCCCGGATGTGACCGAAATCCGCGGATTAAAAGTTTTTAATTCGCTGGCCGAAATAGATCGGCCAGTGGATATGGTCGAAGTGTTCCGCCGCCCTGAAGATTTACTTGGCATTGCGCAGGAAGCGGTTGCAATTGGCGCCAAAGTTCTTTGGGGACAGATTGGCGTGTGCGATGACGAAGCTGCCCGCCTTGCCGAAGACGCAGGCCTGCAGGTGGTGATGAACCGCTGCCCAAAGATTGAACTTTTTCGCCCATTTTGGAAACCCAAACTACATCTAGGAATATAGCAATGGCTCAAACCATCACAAAAGGCGTCAAATCGCTCTTGGCCGAGGCAAATAAAGTTGTCAAAACAGTGTCCATTGAAGAGGCGCAAGCCCTTCTTGACAGCCCCGACCATGTATTTGTCGATCTGCGTGATATTCGCGAATTAAAGCGCAGTGGAAAAATCCCTGGCGCTTTTTCGTGCCCGCGCGGAATGTTGGAATTTTGGATTGATCCAGAAAGCCCCTACCATAAAGAGATATTCAATCAGGATAAAACTTATCTGTTTTACTGTGCCAGCGCGTGGCGGTCGGCCCTAAGTGCCCAAGTTGCCATGGAAATGGGACTTGCCCCTGTTGCGCATATTGCAGGCGGTTTTAGCGCATGGCTTAAGGCCGACGCCCCAATCGAAGAACTGGAATAGTTGTTTAGTATGATCGGGGCATGTCCAGCACGTGCTCGGAGATGTAACTTAAGATAAGGTTGGTCGAAATCGGCGCTACCTGATAAAGCCGTGCCTCGCGAAATTTGCGCTCGACATCGTATTCTTCAGCAAAGCCAAACCCGCCATGGGTTTGTACACAGGCCTCTGCCGCCGCCCATTGTGCATCTGCGGCCAACAGCTTTGCCAAATTGGCCTCTTCACCCGGATTGCCGCCCGCTTCATAAAGCGCAATCGCTTGCTTCAGCATCAGTTCTGCGGCACGCATTTGCGAATAGGCGCGGGCTATGGGAAACTGCACCCCTTGGTTTTGCCCGATTGGCCGATCAAACACTGTTCGGTCACTGGCATAGTGAGAGGCTTTTTCGATAAACCACTTTGCATCCCCAATACATTCAGCCGCAATCAAGATACGTTCGGCATTCATGCCCGATAGAATATAGCGAAACCCCTGCCCTTCTTCACCAATCAGATTGGCCGCTGGAACCGGCATTTCATCAAAGAACAGCTCGGTTGTGGCATGGTTCATCATTGTACGAATGGGCCGAATGGTCAGTGACGTCCCAAGCACATCCCGCATATCCACCAAAAACACCGATAGACCTTGAGTTTTTTTGGCCACTTGATCGCGCGGCGTGGTGCGCGCCAAAAGCACTAAAAGATCCGAGTGTTCCGCCCGGCTTGTCCAGATTTTCTGGCCATTGACCACATAGGTGTCCCCCTCGCGCCGCGCTGTGCACTTTAGCGATGTAGTATCCGTGCCGCTGCTGGGTTCGGTGACGCCAAAGGCCTGCAACCTAAGGGCGCCGCTGGCAACATCAGGCAGATACTGCGCCTTTTGCGTTTCTGATCCATGCCGTAGAAGAGTGCCCATGGTGTACATTTGTGCATGGCATGCGGCCGCATTGCCACCTGAACGGTGGATTTCTTCCAAGATTGCCGCGGCGGCTGACAAGGGCAATGACAGACCGCCGAACTTTTCAGGGATCAAGGCAGCCAAATACCCCGCGTCTGTCAATGCCGCCACAAATTCGCTGGGATAGCTATTTTCACGATCGCATTTTTGCCAATAAGGCCCAGGAAAATTCGCGCAAAGCTTACTGACCGCGTGGCGAATTTCAGGATGATCCAGTTCATAGTTCATCTTTTTTAACCTTTGAATGTTGTGGCGCAAATTCCCGACGTATAGCATCCCCATGCTGATCAAGAGTTGGCACCATTTTTACCGCTGCCTGCGCGCTAGGGATCGGCAAAGCCGCCATTGTGATCTCGGCGGCGCCAAACGAGGCCGCAGAATTTTTCAAACAAGGATGCGCCGAAAGATCGGCCACCGAATTCAGTGTGGCATTGGCAATGCCTGCAGCATCTAAACGCGCGACGACAGAATTGGCAGAAAACTGAGAAAAACACTGCGTAACAATTGCATCAAGTTCTTCGCGTTTGGCGTATCGGGCTGGATTATCAGCAAATTTTGGATCTTTTGCCAACTCGGGTTGTCCAAGAACCTGATCGCAAAAAATAGAAAACTCACGATCGCTTTGGATCGCCAATAAGACCTGTTGATCATCTGCACAAACAAACGCCCCATAGGGGGCTATAAAGGAATGCTTCAACCCCATCCGATCCGGCGCACCGCCCATATAGCGGTGGGCCAGCAGCGGCATATTCATCCAATCAGCCATCACATCAAACATGGAAATCGACAAATCAACGCCTTGCCCGGTGCGTCCACGCTGGATCAATGCACGCAAAATTGCCGAAAATGCGGTCAGCCCCGTGGAAATATCAGTGACTGATATGCCCACTCTGGCCGGGGCCTCTGGGCTGCCCGTGACCGCACAAATGCCGGTTTCAGCCTGCACCAGAAAATCATAGGCCTTTTTCTGCGCCGCAGGCCCGCTTTCGCCATATCCCGAAATGCGGCAGATAATCAATCCGGGGGTCTTTTTTCGAAGCACAGCACCGTTCAGACCCAACCGGTCCATTGCGCCGGGCGCGAGATTGCTAAGTAAAATATCCGACCGCGTGATCATTTCTATCAACACCGCGAAATCCTTTGCATCTTTTAGGTTCAAACACAGCGCTTCCTTGCCCCGGTTAAGCCAGGCAAAGATTGCACTTTGGCCTTCTGCGCCTTTGTCATACCCTCTTGCAAAATCCCCCTCTGGCCGCTCAACCTTAATCACACGGGCGCCCGCATCGGCCAACAGCATTCCGCAGTAAGGCGCGGCAACAGCCTGCTCCAAAGACACAACAGATATGCCCTCTAATTCCCCATCAAGTGCCATCGCTCTTCACCCAAAACTTTTCTCTCTTTCAAATCTATACAGGTGGAATGATCCAACGCAAACTTGATTTAATTTCGTGCAACCTGTTGCCAACATTGGCAAATGAAGCTTGGCACGGCCATAATCTAGTCCTACTATCATACGAGAAAGCCGCCAACAAAACTTGCAAAGAGGCCTGATAATGTTCAAAGCTTATGACACACTCTTGCTGCAAGAGCCTTCTAAGCATGTCTTGCAGGTTACGCTTAACCGGCCAGAGGCGGCAAATGCCTTTAACACCATGATGGCGCGTGAGCTTTTTGATTTATTTGAAACCTTAGCCCTCGATGCGCAAGATATTAGGGCCGTGGTCTTGACCGGTGCCGGTGATAGGGCTTTTTGCGCTGGCGGCGATTTGAAAGAACGCAACGGGATGAGCGACGCCGAATGGCAAGCCCAGCATCTGATTTATGAACGTATGGTGCGCGCCATCATCGCCTGCCCCCTGCCCGTAATTGGCGCCATAAACGGGGCGGCCTATGGCGGTGGATGTGAATTGGCAGCAGCGCTGGATTTTGTCTATGTGTCACAAACCGCCCGTTTTGCGCAAACCGAGGTGCGCATCGGGATTATTCCCGGCGCTGGCGGCACGCAAACCTTATCCCGAGCAGTTGGCGAACGCCGTGCCAAAGAACTTATTTTCTCCGGGCAGGTGTTTGGCGCGCAAGAGGCTCTTGATTGGGGACTGGCCAATGCGATTTACCCACCGCAGGACTTGATGCCCACGGTTCTATCGCTGGCCGAGAACATTGCAGAAAACGCTCCCGTTGCTGTTCGGCAAGCGAAGCAGGCCATCCACAAAGGCTTGCAGATGGGGCTTTCTGACGGTTTGGCATTTGAAATCGAAGCCTATAACCGCACGATCCCGACCCAAGACCGCCGGGAAGGCGTGCTAGCTTTTAATGAAAAGCGTGCGCCGAAATTTAAGGGCCAGTAAAGCACCGTCCTTATAACAAGACCAAAAGCCATGATTTTTTTTCAAGAGCATTCAAATTGGCACTTCACATCCCGGCCATATTTCGCTATGCCCGCCTGACCATGAGCGTGCGGTCGTGGCGGAATTGGTAGACG
>CABXKH010000051.1 GCA_902512685.1 Paracoccaceae bacterium
TCTAATAAATACAAATCTTGCTTCAGCCGACATTATTCAAATTAATTTTACAGAAAATGACTCGTATAGCATTGAAGTTGCACATATCGACATTGGAGACACTATAGAATGGTTGCCCAAAAATAAGGGGCATAATGTAGAGTTTCTCGCAGGTCCAAAAATGGACGCACTTCCAGCTAAATCAGAAATAGACGCGTTTCACTCTATTATTTTTGAAGTTCCTGGGCTTTATTTATATCAGTGTACGCCACATGGTAACATGGGCATGTTAGGTCTGGTGGTCGTAGGCAATGATTTTCACAATTTGGAAGATATTAAAAAAACCAAATTGTCTCGCGTGGCAACCTCGGTGATGAATAGATTGATTAAAACAGCGAAATTAGATTCAAAATGACCTTGGCTAAAAAAGATATTTAATATTGGCAATCGCAGTTGCACTGTATTTTGTCATTTATTAACATTGCGGGTAAATCCCAAAGAAACCAGAGGATATAATCTACTACGCAATCAAATACTTGGATTTGATATTCAACAAGTACTGGGTTTATATCTATGTTTTTGGATTCATAATCTTTTTGCACCTCAGAGTGATGCATGCTTTAGACGCGCTTTAAAAAACCAATCCTCAGTCATAATTGCAGATACACCTATCATTGGGTTACGGTGGGATACGGCAATGTAAAGGGCGAAGATATGGCTATCCTCATTTTGAACAAGCGTGCTGCCCGATGAAAAGTTACAAAACCTTAAGTGCTTTGTTCTTTTTAATGCAGTGCAGCTTAATACAGTGCAGCACCTCAGCCCATGCGGATGTCGTCAGCACAGCGCAGGACCAATGCGGCGGCAATCTTTGGGTGGTGGAAATATCAATCACGCCGGTCGATGATTACCGCGCCCTTATATCGAAATACGCCTGCACCAAAGGCGGCGCGTTCATAGATGGTCAGTTTTATGAGGGCGGCGAACCGGCCGAGCTTTTTGAAAATGGCAATGTCGAGTATTCATATGCTGGCCAAATCATTGATGCAGATAACAAGATTGTCGAGGACCATGTCGGTGCCGGAGATGCGTTACACATTGATGAAGTTCTCAGTGGGTTTCCCCACTTGGCGTTCGTAGTATCACGTTGGGGCGCTTCAAATAACTACCACTCTTACGTTATTTATTCCACGTTTCCAAAATTGAAAAGGATCGCCGTTATCGAACGCCCTCTCAGTAAATTTCAAGCAAACCAGAGAAACGGCCGTGAACGCACCGTGGATGGGTTTTATATCAATAAGGCAGGTGATTATTTGATTGATAGATTAACAACCAAAGGCACCGATCTGGGCACCAGCAATGCCAGCCAGAAATGGAATGTTGAAACGCTCAAACTGGCCGGGGATGAATTTATATCGGTTAATATCAGACAGTATCATATCGATACCTACACCAGATTAAAGTGATGCATGCTTTTTGCGGCCTGCAAGGGCCTGCGACAAACGGGCTCGGCTAAAAAGTATGATCTCTTTATTCTGCCTTTGAACCCTTACATCACTTTGGAGTGGACATCCAAAGCGCGTTTAAGGGGATTAGAAATGACTGGTTTATCTGTATTGGGGTTTGTTTTTGGGATGATGGGAATTGCGGCCTTTGTGGCAACGAAAAAATTGATCAAAACGCTCAAAGAAAAAGGCGTGCTGGACCAAACATGTCAAAAGGAACAATCGCTCTTAGGCTTCCCTATCCTTCTTTTCCCGCTGTACATGGCGCATCAGCGCATCGGCCTGTTGTTTTGAAAGGCCAAATTCCTTGCGCAATTCTTCGAGCGAACGGGTTTCGATTGCGTCGACCACGCCGTCTTCCATGGCTTCGCGAATCTGGTCTTCAAATATCAGCTTGCGGCGCGCAATTTGATTGCTAAAGGCATTGGCGATAATACCTGTGATTAACGCCGCAACAGACACCCCCATCAGAGCGGTAATCACCGATATCACCTTGCCAATCCAGGTGACCGGACTGACATCGCCATAGCCCACAGTGGTCAACGTGATCAGTGACCAATACATCGCATCGGGAATTGACGAAAATTTATCGGGCTGCGCGCGGTGTTCGGCAAAGTAAATCAGAGATGAGGTTAGAACAAAGGCAATCACCAATAGGTAAAAGGCCGCAAAAAAAGATTTGCGCTCTTCGTAAATTGCGCTGAACAAATCTTCGATTGCCGTGTTGTAGTTGGACAGTTTGAATATCCGCAACAGGCGCAGGGTGCGCAGCACCCGTAAATCCAGCCCCGGAAACAGTGCCTGAAGATAAAATGGCAAGATCGAGACCAAATCAATCAGTCCGCTGAAGCTAAAAATATACCCCAGTCGCACACTGCCCAAAATCCGCCCGCCCGCATCCTGTTTGGCTGCACTTGCCCAGACCCGCATCAGGTATTCTATCGAGAAAATAACCACGCTAAACGATTCGACGAAATAAAACTGACGCGCATAATTGACCGGAAAATCACTCACAGACTCAAGCGTGACTGCCAAAATGTTTAAAATCACCATAGCTACGAAATAACTTGATCAAGAACTGATACACTGGAGACGATGCTTGCATTATCAGAAAATTTCGAGTTGAATTTTTATTGTGGGGAACCAATCCAAGGCTTTTAGATTAATATAAAACCTTGTATAAATCTAAAAAAGGTTGTTTTCGTGTTATGAATTCTTGGGTTGATTTTTGGAATGGTGAGCATTCAATTTATGTAAACGAAAAGCATAAGCTGGCTCACTCAAGGAAGGTTTTCAATGATATAACCAAATGGCTTTCCGATGAAACTTGCTCAGTAATGGACTATGGGTGTGGAGAAGCACTCTACGCTGAGGAATTACAGCATCATTGTAAAAATTTGGTATTGGTAGATTCCTCAGAAAATATTGTAGAGAAACTTCGCTCTAGAACTGTAGGACAAACATCTGTTCAAATTCTGCACATTTCTGATTATAATAAGATTAAGGACGACACTTTCGATTTGATTATAGTAAATTCTGTTTTTCAATACCTAAACGGATCAGAAACTAAAGATGTTTTGTTATTTTTTAAACGCATTTTAAAAAAAAACGGGAAGCTTGTAATTGCAGATATTATTCCACCAAATCATCCCATTCTAAAGGATGTGATAAGTCTTTTGAAATTTGCTCTCATCAACCGATTCCTGTTAGCTTCACTTATAGGCCTATTCAAGACCTACTTCTCTGAGTACACACATTTAAGAAAGAACTTAGGTTTATCATTTTATGCGCCTCAAAATTTTATTGAAATGCTATCAAATCGTGGTTTTAGAGCTCGTTTAGAGAGTGAAAATTTTGGACATAATCAAAACAGATTTTGTTTCATTGCAGAAAAAATTTAAAATCTCTCATTTTTCTCATATTATAAAGTAACTTCATAATCATTAGAATTTATATTTCTGGGCAACCGACCCTTTAGTACTTTTAATGATTTGCAGATATCTTGCAGACATCAATCCATAGAATTCCGCGCAAATACGTAATGACGGCGGTAGTGCACTTGGTTTATTTTTCAATTCAACTCATCCAAAATCGATGTATCCAATGGAAAAATATCTGCAGAAATAAATTTAAACGGAATACTCCCTCTTAGGCTTCCCTATCCTTTTTTTCTCGCTGTACATGGCGCATCAGCGCATCGGCCTGTTGTTTTGAAAGGCCAAATTCCTTGCGCAATTCTTCGAGCGAACGGGTTTCGATTGCGTCGACCACGCCGTCTTCCATGGCTTCGCGAATCTGGTCTTCAAATATCAGCTTGCGGCGCGCAATTTGATTGCTAAAGGCATTGGCGATAATACCTGTGATTAACGCCACAACAGACACCCCCATCAGAGCGGTAATCACCGATATCACCTTGCCAATCCAGGTGACCGGACTGACATCGCCATAGCCCACAGTGGTCAACGTGATCAGTGACCAATACATCGCATCGGGAATTGACGAAAATTTATCGGGCTGCGCGCGGTGTTCGGCAAAGTAAATCAGAGATGAGGTTAGAACAAAGGCAATCACCAATAGGTAAAAGGCCGCAAAAAAAGATTTGCGCTCTTCGTAAATTGCGCTGAACAAATCTTCGATTGCCGTGTTGTAGTTGGACAGTTTGAATATCCGCAACAGGCGCAGGGTGCGCAGCACCCGTAAATCCAGCCCCGGAAACAGTGCCTGAAGATAAAATGGCAGGATCGAGACCAAATCAATCAGCCCGCTGAAGCTAAAAATATACCCCAGTCGCACACTGCCCAAAATCCGCCCGCCCGCATCCTGTTTGGCTGCACTTGCCCAGACCCGCATCAGGTATTCTACCGAGAAAATAACCACGCTAAACGATTCGACGAAATAAAACTGACGCGCATAATTGACCGAAAAATCACTCACAGACTCAAGCGTGACTGCCAAAATGTTTAAAATCACCAAGGCCGCTATAAAATAATCACATACCTTGCTTGCCCAATCCCCTGAACGGCCCGGCTCCAGGATTTCAAGTACCCGGTTTTGAAATTGCGCATAGCCCATATTTTGAACCTTTTACCCGATAAATTACTGCATCAGATTACAATGCTACCCAATTAGCCAAAATACCCATAAAAATGTGAGCTCTCTACACCCATTCAACATAAAGGTGCATTGCTGATAGCATTCATTCCCCAAGGCCTAAGGCTTCCTTTCGGATATATATGCCTTAAAGTAGCCTAATGGGTCAACAGAATCGCTTTGATCCTTATGAATGCAAAAAGGCCAACACTTTGATTTACTAGTCTTTCCTGCTCTTTTGCCAAAATTAATTAAACGGCAAGCAGCAAAGAACCAAAGGTGTGCAAACATCATTTGAGCTATGCAGAATTGCCATACAGAGGACTTACAGGCCGGTGTTATGCCTTATTGGCTCGGCATTATGAGCTTAGATTGGGCTTTTGGTCAGCTTAAATCATTGGCGAACCTGCCTAACTACGCGTCAGCGGCAAAAAATATCCACATCTTGATCTGCAGAACTGGCGTTACAGCCTCACTGTATTTAACAGAATATCAACTGTTATTCCCTCTTAGGGATGTACTTGTACTGCTGGGTAGGTCAACACGGATTTTTTGTCGGTTCAAAACTATTTTGGGTGGGGCAGATCACTTGATCGGTCCATTTACTGCGACCCGCTAGGGGGCTCTGTGTCCCATAAATTCCACAATAAGGACTTTTGCGGATCTTAAGCCGCGTCTTGGACGCATCCAATGCCGATTATAAATCACAAGCATTTTGCCAAAACTGGAAGATAGGCTGCCCTATATTCAGTGGGACGAAAGCCGCAATTTAGCAACCTTAAATTACTTCACATGTCTTCCATTTCTTGTTAGATGCTTTTCAGTAAATTTACGTCCTTTTCTATTGGAGGGCCAACATGCTGCTTAATCTTGAAAAATTGAATGATTGCGAACTTCAAAAAGAACCTTATGAGCATCTCGTTCTGGACGGATTTTTAGATGGGCAAAGCCTAGATGCAGTAAGAAAGGACTTTCCAGATGTTCCAAGTCCCGGGTCACATCCCCCTGCAAATCTAAACATTACCGGCGTATTTGAGGATTTAGTTGCCGAGCTGCGCGGCGACAGTTTTAAAAATGTGGTTCAGGATAAATTCGATATCGACCTTACACATCGACCAACAAGGTACACAGTGCGCGGGATGTGCCGCAAACGTGATTGCAAAATTCACACTGACTCAAAGACAAAAATTATCACTGTTCTGCTGCACTTGAATGATGACAACTAGCCAATCGATGGCAGTCGTTTGCGTATTCTGAGAAGTGGAGCAGACTTGGAAGACTTTTCTTCCGAGGTTGAACCAAAGGGCGGCACATTGATCATGTTCAAGCGGTCCAACAACTCTTGGCACGGACACCATCCACTCGAAGGAAAACGCCGTGCGCTTCAACTAAACAGCCTTAAGCGCGTTCTTGTAATTGCGACTTAGAACCCATACAAAAATGAAGTCGTTGGGTTCAACTTTTAAGGATAAAGACATGCACCAAAGAATTGCAGAGTTGCGTGAACAAACACAAAAGTTCTTTTTTCTATTCATTGCGCTCCTCCTTGTTTTTTCTCTGGTTTTGCAATGGCTTGGCAAAAACACTTTGGATCATGACGAATTAGAATCGGTGCGTTGGGGCCTTGCATCGTCATGGGTCGTGGACAAACATCCGCCGTTAACAGGCTGGATCGGAAATTTTTGGGCTATGGCCACAGGCTATTCGACCTTTTTTTTCCTTCTGTTTTCAAAGCTTAACGCTTTTCTCGCTCTTGTTATTATTTACATCCTGAACCGCGAATTTTTAACGCCAAAACTGGCTCTCCTAAGCGTGGCAGTATTCGCTACCTCATATCCGTTCATCATTATGTCCCAACAGTTAGACGCAAATTCCGTTGTGATCGCCATTTGGCCTTTAACTGCTCTGCTGGCATGGCGTGCCCTCAATCAAGACAATGTCTCTTTATGGTGTGTTTTGGGCTTAACTGCAGCCCTGGCAACCTTGGGCAAGTATCATACTGTTTTATTCTGCATCGCGTTATTTGGGGCTTTTTGCGTTCATTCAAATGCTCGCCTGCCAAAGCAATGGTTATTATTGGGTCTGGCTGTTTTATGCTTTATTGCCATCCTATCACCACATCTCTACGGCCTTTGGAAATTTGACTTTCCGACATTTTCCTATGCCAGCAACCGGATTTTCCAAGACACCGAAACGCAAGTATCAGGACGGCTATCGGTATTAGTTTGGCTTCCGGCACAAATCCTATTTAACCTTTTTGGCGTGGTTTTTCTAACCTGGATATTGTGGCGCAAGAAGGCATTTGGGGTTCTAGCAAACAAAGAGCGAAACGCTCAAAGGTTTCTCATTTGGGTGGGCCTTGTTTTTCCAACACTTCCAATTGCCGTTTCTGTAATTCTGGACATTCAGCTTGCTACATATTGGGGCTTTAATGCTTGGTTCCTCACGCCTACCTTGGCTTTATACATTATACCTGCTGAAAAGGCTTCGCTGATTGAATCAATATCCGTGAGGCGGTTTTGCTGGTTTTTCCCGTTTTACCTGTTGCTTTCAACAGCTTTAATCATCGCCAACCAATTTAGTGACATTGCACGCCCCAGTGCCATACCAGCTGCATCGCATTTAATTGAAGAAAAGTGGCATGAGGGCACAAATGAACCCCTTACTCTCGTTATTTCACCTTCGCGGCAGGGACAGGGGCTGGCATTCTATAGTGATTTTCATCCGAATGTGGCGAATGGTCGGCATGCAAAGAATTTCCCTTGGTTATTGGATGTAGCGTCCTGTAATTCAGGGGGAGTTGCCTTTTTAGCGCTCCCTGAGCAAGCAGAATGGTTGACATCCAAAGCAATAGAGCACGGCGCCGCCTCTTTTCAATATACCGTTACAACAGACGAAAATTCAGGGCAGTTCACCAAGGTAAAGCCTTTAACATTTTCGGTTTTGGCATATCCGGGGGGATTGTGCTTTTGATGCTTTTAGGATAACCGCTTTTCAAATGAAATTAACGTCTAGCGCTGTTGGAAATTGAAACCTCCACGCAGATGGATGTATAGGATGATCGTGTATATACGATGAGAATAGGAAGAGCGTTTTATGCTTAATATAGACAAATTTGATGCAGAGCCTTTAAATACAAACCCATATGAGTATGTCGTTATAAATGACTTTTTGAAGAGTGATGCGCTGTCTTCTGCCCAAGCGGATTACCCAGAAGTCCCGGGTCCTGGTTCTCACCCTTCTAGTGTTCTGTCTATTCACGGGAATTTTGCAAAGCTGGTGGCAGAACTTCAAGGTCCAGCCTTTCAAGAAGCGATAGAAAAGAAATTTGATATCGATCTGACAGACTGTCCAACAATGTACACGGTTCGGGGGTTCTGCAGGTCGCGCGATGGCAAAATTCATACGGACTCTAAAACCAAAATTATAACGGTATTGCTGTACATGAACGAAGATGATTGGCCAAGCGATGGCGGAAAATTAAGAGTTTTGAATAATGGCACTGATCTGGAGGATTACGTAGCAGAGATCGAGCCCAAAGGGGGCACGTTACTCGTCTTTAAGCGCGCAGATAATTCCTGGCATGGGCATCATTCATTTGAAGGAAAGCGCCGCGCAATCCAATTGAATTGGGTCACGGAAGCCAGTGTTGTTAAAAGAGAGCAAAGTCGCCATGGTTTTTCGTCAAAGATAAAAAAACTGTTTGGAAAATAAATCTCTTTTTTAGGTGTAGTGTTACGGAGGACATTATTTGACAACGGTGGCTTTGATCATACCTGTGCACAACGAAGAAGCCTGCATTAATGCCCTTCTTGGTGAAATTAGCACTGTATGTGCCAAATTGGTCAATAGATTTTCAATAAATTTTAGAGTCGTCTTTGTCGATGATGGAAGCTCGGATAATACCTGCCTTCGCATTGAACAAAACAAACTTTCAGATATCCCAATGACCCTCATAAGATTTTCGAGGAATTTTGGCAAAGAATCTGCGCTTACGGCAGGGCTTTCTGAGGCGGCCGAAGACGATGCAGCTATAATAATGGATGCTGACTTGCAGCATCCGATAGAGATGATTGAGACGTTTATCGAACGGTGGCAACAAGAACAAGTAGATGTCGTATATGCATACAAAGAGTCTCGGCGCTCAGAAGGTATTTTTATGCGCATTTTCTCAACGGTTTTCTATCGCTTACTAAATTACTCAAATCGTTACGAAATACCCAAAAATGCGGGTGATTTTCGCCTTATCTCGCAACCTGTAGTACGCGCAATTTTATCCATGCCCGAAAATGAGCGCTTTATGAAAGGCTTATATTCTTGGGTGGGTTTTCAGCAAATTGGGATTGCCTATACTCCAAATCAAAGAAAGTTTGGGAAAACTACATTTTCAAAATCGGCCCTTATTGCCTTGTCGATTGATGGATTAACTTCTTTTTCAATTGCGCCTTTGCGCTTAATGTCCATTGTCGGTTTTCTGATTTCTTTGCTCAGCGCACTTTACTTTGTATACGTTGTCATCGAAAGGCTGTTTTTGACAACAGCCATACCAGGCCTTGCTTCGGTTTTTGCTTTAGTATCGTTGTTTGGTGGTGTCCAATTGATTTGTCTTGGAATTATCGGTGAATACGTCGGGAAAATTCTAATAGAATCAAAGCGTCGCCCAACATATGTTATCTCGAAAGTTCAGCTCTTCGGAAATGACGTGGATTAGGTTACGGAAATACACCACATGCAAACAATCATTGCCGATGATTTTGGCTTATGCCCGATGCATGACGCTGTCATACTTAAATTACTCGAGTCTGGCTCAATTGATGGCACAAGTGCATTTGTTGACGCCAAAATAAGCAAAAGCACTCTAAACCATATGGTAAACCTGCGCGCAGAACGCCTTTACAAAGTTGGATTACATTTAAACTTAACAGAAAACTTCAATTCGCAGACAAACAATCCTTCTGTTTCCAAACTACTTTTAAAATCGGTATTTGGCCAGCTCTCCAGGCCCAGCCTTGCCAAGGAAATAAGACGGCAATTTGATCAATTTCATAATCTGTTTGGCTTTCATCCAGACTATCTGGACGGCCACCAACATTGTCATATCTTTCCTATAATAGCACAAGAGCTGGCGCAGGTGGTTGGAACACTCGACTTCGGGCATAGCTTTTGGGTGAGATATCCCGATGAAGTCAGCACCAAGGGGGTTGTGAAAAGCTACCTTACAAGCGGCTTGAAGGCCCTCATCGTATCACGCTTCGCCCAACGCACGCGAATGCATTTTGAAAACAGAGATATCACAATGAATAAGACTTTTGCGGGCTTCTTAAACTTAAATGCGGATAAAGACGTTTTTACCAAAAATTTTATGTCGATGCTTTCTAATGCCCCAGCTGATGCGGTGATTATGGTGCATCCGGGAAGCGACGATAGTAAAGTTCTTATGCGTGGTCACAAAAATGCACTGAGAAGCATAGAAGCTTTGGTCCTGTCAAAGCATAAATAACTCGATGAAGCGTTAGAAAACCCAATATTTGCTAATAAGATAGGTGTTTATACTGACCAGTATAAACGCAATAACAAGACTTAGCTCGTAGCTTATTCCAATTAAATAAACAAAAACATAGACACTGGCTTGGCTTAAAAGCAGTCCCAGCATGGCCGTCATAAAAAACCTTACCGAAGCCGTTTTTTGTGAGTTATTGGACTTAAACGTAAATCTATAATGCCCAAAGCAAGACACCCAGAACGCAACCGAAAAGGCGAATATATTAGCAAAAAAGGGCTCCAATATTTGGATTCTGACAAGCGCTATGCCAATAATCGCGTGAACCAATCCAGCAACAAGTCCAACCCCTCCAAAGGTAAGTAGATGAAGCAATTTCGCCTCAATTTGCGATTTGATCGCTTGGAAAGTTAGCATTTGATGACGCCACCTTTTACTGACTGCTTAGGTAATACGCATTTGGAAATGTACGATGCAAGCATATTATTCCTGCGTGTTGTGTAAAGTATTGTTAAAAGTCATCTGGTAAAAATATCTGCAAAGAGATCAGCTAATTTGCCTGTTGCCAAGTTTTCAATTTGTCTGCAACCAAGGACCAAAGTAGACTAAATTCATGGATTTTTTTTCGAAACAATAAGATTTCCTAATATTTCATATCTGACTTAAAGGATTTTCACCGAATCGCATTCCAACGCTCCCAAAAAGACATGGATTGCCACTGTTGGTTGATGGTCTGTGGCTGATATTCTGTCTCAAGCCATTGTTCGAAATGAACACCACTTTGATTAAAACTTTTCTCATACTGGTATAGCATGTAATCAAGAATCCCAGTTTTGGTAAATTTCAAGTGCAGAAACCGAAGAGAACGCATCCGCTTTGCTATGGAAAGCGGCTCACCCTTTTAGGTCAGTAAATCAGATAAATATTCTGCGCGATCTTGGAAAAACCTGCCAAAGTTTAACCTATCACATGTTTGGTTATCCAAATGTTGTAACGATGGAAGGTTTACAAAAAGACCCGGGCAAAGTCTATTTTATAGACCAGACGGCCATCCACGACCCACCGCAGGGCAGTTGATTTTAACTCAAATCCTCGACTTGCAAGACACTGATGCGGCCCCATCATTACCTTCTGACTTTGGACAAGACCTTTTAAAATTGCCTAAAGCACAAGCAGCTTTGTGGGTAAAAGAGCGCGCGGCAAGATGTGAGGGAAAATGGGCAGCAGGTGCCTATAAAGATACTCTTAGCGAAATGGGTTACCTTTTTTTCTAAATGGCGAAGAGGTGATTTGGTAAAGTCGTCAGAAAATGATTAGTCTTGGTCACTCTTATATATCTCTCGTGGCGCACAGCTTCAATTAAGGCACTGAGACCATTGCCTTTCCATCTTGCTTTTCAAATCAATTCGAAATTGACAAGATCGCATAATATCTCACTCTTTTTATCTGTTCTTTTCATTTTTTCCTTGAATAATCAGTGAAGTTCAAGATAGGGCATAATCCTGATGTATGCGAAAGAAAGCCCATGACAAATGATGTATTGTCGTATATCCGCCCGACTTGATAAACAGCGTCCTCCACGAACTGTAAAATTTTCCTGAGGCTTGTGAGCACCCGAATGCGCTTTGCAAAACATAATATCACCAAGGACATACAGCCAATTGTTGGAGTACGGGGCAAATGACAAAGCAGCATACAGGATATGTCTTGCTGATTTTATGCATGATGGCCCCATTGTTTGGGCCTTTTTCCGAGCTTTTCTCAGCGATCATAATTACGCTATTGATTGCTTTGGGGATAAAAACAGGACAGCATAGACGCCCTTGGGATCCCTTGAAAATACTCGGGGTAATTTTTATCGGTTATTTTACCGTGCTGTTCACCGCGGGCCTCATCAGCGATGCCAGTTTATGGCAAACATTAGACGGCTTGTCACCAACTTTGCCGGTTTTGATCTTGGGGTTGGCGGGAATATTTTCGAACCCCGAATGGCTGAGAGTCGAGAGCCGAAAAATCGGAAATATCGCCACCTTTTCCGTCTGCGCGATGTATCTAGGGGCATTGATGCTCTGGCATTCTCAGATCGATTTTCAGGTGCTTGGGAAAAGTTTACTCCATCACGCATCAGTAAATGGTCGCTTGCGACTGTTTGCAGTTAATGCTCTTGTTTTCGGAGCAATTATGATTACGCTATGCGGGTTGAGTTTTCTGGGTTGGTCTCAAAAGTCACTTTTTGGCAAAGCTCTTTCTTTGATTGCATTTTTCATTGGCGTTGCAATTGTGGCGCTTTGGACTGAAGCACGGGGGCCCTTTCTGGCCGTTGGGCTATTGCTGGTCCCCATCGGCCTAGGGACTTGGCTTCACATGCGCTCAGACAAAATGCTGCGTCCAGCAATCTTGCTTATTGCCGCAGCTTTGGCCGGAGCCGGTATTTTGCTGTGGCCGATGGCAGCCAGTGCGTTTGAGCGTTTGATCAACGGGTTGGCAACCTTTCAGGATGGCCAAAATTACGATAATTCGACGTATTTGCGACTTATCATGTATACTGCCGCTTGGGACGCCTTTTCCGACAATTGGCTTTTTGGCTATGGCCCGCATGCACGGTTTACGGCAATCGCGGCGCATTTTCCCTCTGGGATCAACATAGTCTTCAGCCATGCGCATAATGTCTTTTTCAACCATGCGGTGTCTGCCGGTATATTCGGCCTTGGGGCAGTTCTGTGCGTCTTGATGGCCCCGGTGGTTTTGGCATGGAAATATGCGAAAAAGCGCTTTGGGTCAGAGCTTTATCTTGCCAGCATCCTAAGCCTGTCGATGATTGGCTGCGGGTTGAGCAATGTGCTGCTGTTTCACGATTTGACAGCCTATTTCTTTGCCACTCTATCGGTTATCGCCGCTGCAGCGCTGTCGCATGAAAGCAACTCGACCCACTCATAAAATATGGCTACCGCAGGGCTTGCCAGCGCTGAAACAGTGACATTGACGCCCATTTCTTGTTGATGGCATCGGGATCATAATCAGTCTCAAGCCAGTATTCGAAACGCACGCCGCTTAGATCAAACGCGCGCTCATATTCACGCAACAAATAATCAAGAACTCCGGTTTTGGTGAGCTTTAGATGCAGAAACCGAAAGGAAAGCATGCGTTTGGCCGTATAAATTGTCTCACCTTTTTGGGTCAAAAGGTAAATCACACTTGCCAACCCTGCCCGATCCGATCCCGACTTGCAATGCATCATGAAAGACCCCTCAAGCTTTCCAAAAAGTTCGATAAGCTCTTTAAAATGACGCATTTCGGGAACCGAGCGCGCATTCAACTCGATAGAATGAATGCGCAAACCAAGGGATCGGCAGCGGTCCTCTTCAACAAGATAATGCGCCGCCTCGCTTTTGCCGCGGAGATTTACAATATCATCTATACCTTGCTGCTTCAGTGCCTTTAACCGCTCAAAGGTTGGCTGGTTAGAGCGAAAAACGCCTGGCGCGATTTGATGAAGGTTGGTCCATCTTTTGCGCAACATCTCATGATCAAACCACAGCATATAAATCTGGGCCTTGCGGCGGTTTTCAGGGCTGTCCGGCGCAACATTATAGGTGGCCCTTAGGCGTTTTTCCGACCGCACCAACCCATTAAGAATTTTGACCATAAACGTTTTATCCGCATATTTTATTTGCAATGGTTGCTTAGCTTCATCGCGCTCAAAGCACAATTGCTTTTGTGAAACTCAAAAAGCCGCAAAGGGCTATTGGTTTTTTCTTGGCGTTTTCCAGCGTTTGTGGCTCCACAGCCATTGCCCCATGTCTGCGCGCACTCTTGCCTCTAAGCTGTCATTTAAGGCCTGGGTCATTGCCTCGGCGCTGCCCCGCGTTATCGGGGCTTCCAATATAATCCGAAATGGCGGCCCATTTGCTTGGCGGATCGCATAAAACGGAACCAGTTCCGCATCGTATTTAAGTGCCATCTGGGCGGCTGACAAAGCGGTATAGGCGGTTTGTCCAAAGAACTTCAAAGCCGCGCCATCATCCATATGCTGATCGATCAGCATCGCCAAAGGACGGCCG
>CABXKH010000052.1 GCA_902512685.1 Paracoccaceae bacterium
CACAAGGGTGCAGTTGGATATTTTTGGTTTCTTCTGTGTAGGGGTGACACAAGGTATAATTGACGCGAGATTAGCCCCGCCATAAAGTGCTGAATATATACTGACGGAAATTTAAAGAAAGCAAAGCTATGCGTGCCATTTTAATAGCTGCCTTAATTGTAGCGTTTGCTGCTCCTCTTTCTGCACAGGATTTTTTTAAGGGTTTGGCTGCCTATCAACGTGGCGATTATGCGACTGCATTAAATGAGTGGGAACCGCTGGCTCAGCAAGGTGTTAGGCAGGCCCAAAAGGAACTTGGTAGTATGTACGAAAATGGCCTAGGCGTTCCTCAAGACGACAAAGAGGCCGTTAAGTGGTACAGGCTAGCTGCTGAACAAGGTTATGCGCTGGCCCAATCTAATCTAGGTGGTATGTACTATAATGGCCAAGGCGTTCCTAAGGACGACAAAGAGGCCGTTAAGTGGTATAAGCTAGCTGCAGATCAAGGTAATGCGCAGGCTCAGTACAATCTAGGTGTTATGTACGATAATGGCCAAGGCGTTGCTCAAGACTACAAAGAAGCCGTTAAGTGGTACAGGCTAGCTGCTCAGCAAGGTATTGCTGATGCCCAAAACAATCTTGGTGGTATGTACCTTAATGGTCTCGGCGTTCCCCAAGACAACAAAGAAGCCACCAAGTGGTACAGGTTAGCCGCTCAGCAGGGTTATGCTCTGGCCCAATTCAATCTGGGTGGTATGTACGCCATTGGCTCAGGTGTTCCCACAGACGACAAAGAGGCCGTTAAGTGGTATAAGCTAGCTGCCGATCAAGGTAATGCACAGGCCCAAACTAATCTTGGTTGGATGTACCAAAATGGCAAAGGGGTTTCACGAGATAACAATGCAGCAGTCAAGTGGTATGGGTTAGCTGCTGAACAAAGTTTTGCGCAGGCTCAATACAATCTTGGGACTATGTACTATAATGGCCAAGGCGTTCTGCAAGACAACCTATTAGCCCACATGTGGATTAATCTGAGCGCAGCTAATGGGAGTGAAGACGCCCACAAAGACAGAGAATTAATCACCCAAGAAATGACCTCATCCGCAATCGAAAAAGCGCAAGCCATGGCTAGGAAATGCATGAATAGCGATTACCAAGACTGTGGTTATTGAGAAAATAAAAACCATGGTCTCATGACTGCTAAACACTTTGACAAACCTTATTTGGATATTTTTGACTGCTATTATCTAAAGGTGGACATAATAGAATTTTGGTTCTGCTAGAAATGCCTTAAGTTGAAGAAAAATGATGTTTTAAGAAAAGGAACTAAAATGCCTAAATTTAAGATTTCAATCATTGCTTTTAGCTGTTTTCTCCTAGGGTGTAGCGCGGGTGGTTTTAGCTACAGCAAGTACGAGAAATATTTAAACAATCAAGAAATGATGTCTGCTGCTTACGATTACGTTGCACCAACAATAATAGACTATATTGAACGCCGTTGCTTTGTAGGTAGTGATCGCAGCATTCAATGCTCTTGACACAGAACAGCCTATTCAGGGGTTTGTAATGGTCAATTGACTGGAGATTAGCCCCGCCATAAAGTCATAAAAATTAATTGGAGTGGAATTAGTGAGATTAGTTGTACTTATTTTTATTTTAATTTGTTTTGGAAAAGTTGGATTTGCGGAAGTGAGTTTGTCCGTGTGCGCTGGTGTAAAAGATTATAAATCCGCTCTTCTTGAGATGGGAGAATACTACCAAACACCTCTAACAGACGAAGCAAAAGAATATTTTAAAACGTTTGATGTGATGCATGGAGAGGGGTGCGCAGTTGCTATTTTAAAAAATTCAATCGAAATTAGAGATAGACCAATATCCCAAATAAATCTGAAGGAAGCTAAGGTTCCAAGATCAGAAGCACGCGAAATTTGCGCAAAATACTTTCCAAAAAAAATGATTGGGAATGACCGTGGATATTGGATTGCAACAAAGGAAAAATTTGTTGTCCATTATTCTGGGAGAAAGTGTACTATATATTTAAAATTTTGAAATACTAATGCCCGAAACATTGGTGTTATTTAAATAAACATGACTAAGCTGTCTTCTATCTCTGATAATCATCTTGTTTTGAACTGTAGGTGCGGTCACGTCGGCCAAATAGCCGTTGCTGACCTTATTGAAGTCTATGGTGGAGATGTGGAAGTGGTTGCCGTTGAGCGGGCTGCGCGGTGCAGTAGATGCAAAACAAAAAATATCGCAAGAAGCCAAATTATTTATGTTGGCGGCAGTTTTGAGGCGCTGTCCTCTGGGCATACCGAAAAGGACGCCAAAGACTGGTAACGGTAAAAAGTGCGTGGTTGCTGCAACACTTTAAAAAAAAGAGTACCACAAGGAGTACCACAAACCACTAATCTGGATCATTTTTTAATGATTTCAATAACTTATAGTGGAAAGTGGTGCCCCCACACGGACTTGAACCGCGGACCTACTGATTACAAATCAGTTGCTCTACCAGCTGAGCTATAGGGGCGAACGAACGCGGAATAAAACAACGCGCGTCATCTGACAAGGGGCAAAATTAAAAAAAATCAAATGCGCGATAAATAACTTCAAATGCTCTGCGACAAACCCTTTCACTAACCGCCATAAAATTGACGCATTTTTTATGCTAGAGGGTATCGGCTGATTATATTTTGAAAGCTATTGCCATGCGCATTATTCTCCATGCTGGTGCACAATGCACTGATGACGAACGCCTTCTCAAAACCTTGTTGCGCAACAAAGATACCCTTGCACAAGCAGGGGTGGCGGTTCCCCATCCAAAGTCGTACAGGAATTTGCTGCGCAAGACGCTCGTTAACGGGCTAAAAAACAAATTTAACCCCGAGGCGCGTGATCATTTATTAGAAATCATTCTTAAGGATACATTTGCACAAGCGCACACTGTGATTTTATCAAATCCATTGTTTTTTGGAATCCCCAAAGAAGTGTTGGAGTCGGGGCAGTTATATCCAAAAGCCGTTAAGGTATTAGAGCAATTTTTGCTGCTTTTTCCCAAGGATGACGTGCAACTATATTTCTCTATTCGAAATCCTGCATCTTTTTTACCTGCCCTTTTCAAAACTTCGCAACTATCGGAATTTAGCGACATTCTGAAGACGACCAATCCGCTTGAAATTCAATGGTCTGAGTTTGCCTCAAGGCTGAGCCAAGCCTTTCCAGAGCTTCCTATACATATGTGGTGTAACGGAGACAGCCCATTTATATGGGGTCAAATCCTAAGGCAAATGGAGCAGTTGCCAGCCCCTAAAAATATAGCCGGAGATTTTGATTTATTCTCTGACATCATATCAAAAGAAGGCTTTGATCGTTTTAAAGCATATATCGGCAAGCATCCGGTTTTGACCCTGCGTCAACTGCGCATCGTTATGGGGGCATTCGCAGAAAAATTTTGCCGAACTGATATAATTATCGAGGAGCTTGAAGCACCGGGGTGGGATGAGACACTCATCCAAGACTTAACAGAGCTTTACGATGATGACGTGCGATATGTTCACCAAATTCCGAGCGTCCAGTTCATATTGCCCTAGAAATACTCACATTCCCAAAGCTTCTTTATACATATCTAAAACAGCTTCTTCTTCGGCTATATCGTTTTGGTCACGTTTGCGAAGTGATACTATTTTGCGCATAACTTTAGTATCATACCCGCGACCTTTCGCTTCGGCCATAACCTCTTTTTGCTGATCGGAAATGTCTTTTTTTTCCATTTCCAGCCGTTCAAACCGCTCGATAAACTGTCTCAATTCATCGGCAGTAACCCGATAGCTTGCCTCGCTCATATCATTCATTCCAATCTCCAGGTTTTTCCACGGCAGCTTACCAATCTGGACATTAGGTGCGGCTGATCCGCTCGTCCAGAGCAATAATGACCTTAGATTGAGAAATATACTGACCTTGCAATTTTTATCTGTTCAAGTTTGAAAAAAGTATTGGCATTTTGCCTTTTCCTTTTACCAATCCATTGTGATCTTATTGACTTTTACAATGGGAAAAACCACCATTCAAAGTGATCGCGCCGAGTTAAGGCGGCGCCATGTTTTTCGGGAAAAGAGTGTAACCAGTGACCCAAATTGATATCAGATCTGTTTCAAATAGTTCCATTGAAGCTAGGTCTTCAGAATTGTCGACGGCTATCCTTCATACCCCTACCGTACCACTACAATCACCTTTGATATTTCAGAAGATAAAGGATTGTCGTGTTCATCTTAAATTAGAGTGCCTGCAACATACAGGCACATTCAAAGCACGGGGCGCTTTATCGGTTGCCCATCAAATCCCGCAGCATAAACGCCATTTGGGCATTACCGCTGCCAGTGCGGGAAATCATGCGATTGCCGCGGCTTGGGCTGCACAGCAGTTGGGCCTTTCTGCCAAGGTCGTCATGCAATCTTCGGCCAATCCGTTTCGCATCGCGCGCGCGCGCGCGCATCAAGCCGAGGTTATTCTCAAGCCAGCTGGCGCTGCAACTTTTGGCGAAGCCGAACGATTGGTTCAAGAAGAGGGGCGCACATTCATTCACCCCTTTGAAGGCCTCGACACAACGCTTGGCACCGCAGGTGTCGGGCTGGAGTTTTTAACAGATGTTCCCGATCTCGACGCGCTTGTGATTGCTGTCGGCGGCGGCGGGTTGATCAGCGGCGTGGCTGCTGCAGCAAAGCTGATAAAGCCGGACTGCAAAGTCTATGGTGTCGAGCCAGTTGGCGCCGCGAGCATGTCCCAAAGCCTAATAAAGGGTGAACCCGTCACCTTAGATAGTACCTCTACTATCGCGGACAGTCTTGCGCCGCCAATGGCTTTGCCATTTGGTTATGCGCTTTGCCGCGCCTATGTAGATCAGATTGTGACCGTCACGGACGATGAAATCTGCGCAGGAATGGCCATTTTGCAAGAGGAAGCAAAACTGGCCGTCGAGCCAGCGGCAGGGGCTGCTATGGCAGGCTTCTTGGGGCCCTTGCGGGACAAAATGAAAAATATGCGTGTCGGCATTGTTATTTGCGGTGCAAATATTGACGCGCAAACCTATGGAGATCTTTTGGCCAGAGGTCACACTGCCATGCCTGATTTTTTAGCAAGTTAATTCACACTTATTTCAGGGGCCTTTAACGGCTTGGCTCGACATTCAAGAGTTAAAACATGATCTTACGGAATAGAGACACTCCTTAAGAATGGGCTATTCTGGGTCGCCCCGAGGCTTCAACCGTCAGCGTTGCTTCAACAAAAATTTCCCGGTTTTCTGCCATTGCTTTACGGATGTCTTTTGCAACATGCGTTTGAATATCTTCGGCCCCTGTCGCTTGTGCTTTGCAAAGCGCCTTTTCGCGCAACCTTTGCTCTAATACATCCAAAGCCATTTCCTCAGAGTTATAATCCTGAGGCCCTTGGTCCAAGTGAACACGATAAAGACCTTCGCTTGGAGCTGTAACAGATCCACTTTCCCGCATGGTTACGCGGCCAACGACAGCCCCGATCGCATTAGCAACTTCTGCATACTTCGGTAAAATCATATCACAAGAAAGGCGCGCACCGACATCAGGATAATAACTTGATGCAGAGGCCCCAAGGCCAATGACGGGCACATTCAACCCCATACTCAATCTCAGCAAACCATTGTGCTGATTTAAGCCCTGCTGGGTCAGAATATGGCGCGCCAATTGTTCCGGTCCTTGCCCAAAATCCAACGGATCTTCCACAAAGGCCACCTCAAGCAAGGCAAGTACGGTTTGATGGGTCAACTGGTCGACAATTATTTTGGCCATGGTCGGTGGATCTTGAGCCAATTTCTCGCCAGATCCAGCCCGCCGCCTACCAAATAAAATCATACCTTTTTCGGCCGCCTCGCGATCCCAAAAACAGGCTTTACCTAGAACATGACTGGCGTCCGAAGGGGTTAGAGCGGCCATTTGCACCACCCCACGGGAGACAAGGCGCGATAAGGCCTGCAGTTCAATTCGGGCTTTGATTACATCGGCAATTGGCACAATATTCTTCGGTATACGCGCAAGAAGCGCCTGATCACGCGCCGGCAGGCCACTTGGGGAATTAATTCCAATACGCCGAACAAATCGCCCATCGTGATCGCCCGGCACAGAATTGCGCAATTGTGCATCCAGCGCGTCATGTACTTCTGCGGGAAATTCTTGCGCTGCTAAACTCAGGGGCAGTACCCGCTTGGGTCCGAGCGTTATGCGGCCGGCCAAGCCTTCGCTTACAAAGTGAACTTCGCTATCTCCACCCAAGCCACTTGTTCGCATCGCAACCGCTTCGACCATCGTTCGAAATGGTCCAACTTGAGCGCCAGCAGAATCAATTTCTGGGCGACCGTCCCGCAGCACAGCCACATCGGTTGTTGTCCCGCCGATATCAGAGACCAACGCATGGTCGATATTGGTCAACCAGCGCGCTCCGACAATTGATGCTGCCGGACCGCTAAGAATTGTCTCAATTGGTTTTTCAAGCGCTTGGTTGGCAGAAATGAGTGCGCCATCGCCCCGCACCACCATCAGCGGCGCCTGAACGCCAATGTCCGCAAGAATATGGCTCGCCCGATTTATCAAACGCGCAATCATCCCGATAAGCCGGGCATTCAGCACTGCCGTTAGGGCACGTTTTGGACCATTGAGCTTACTTGATAACTGGTATGATGCGCTGACGGGCCGACCAGTCACCTCGCCAATAAGCTTCATGGCCTGGGTTTCATGCGCCGGATTTCGCGTTGCAAACTTAGAGGCTACGGCAAATGCAGAAACCCCGTCCAATTCCTGCAACCATTTTTCAATACTGTGTGTATCCAGGGCACAGACTTCGTTGCCTGCATAATTATGCCCACCGGGTAATTCCAACACCGGATCATTTCCAAGCGAGTCTCTCAATCCGTGTTTGTCAAGATCGCCTTGGCTGAATCCGATAAAAATAAGCGCAACGCTTTCGCCTTGCCCCTCAACCAGGGCATTTGTCGCCAAAGTTGTTGATAAGGCCGCAAGCGACACCTCGGCAGGGTTAATAGCCGCTTCAGATAACGCAGACTGGGCTGCTTTTCCGATACCGATCGCCAAATCTCGACGCGTTGTTAACGATTTGGCTGAGGAGATCACCTCAACTTCATCGCGTAAAATAACCGCGTCTGTATAAGTACCGCCGGTATCTATGCCTAAAAGATAGGGCATATTATCTTTTCCTTTTCGCGGCCAAATAGCCTTGATGTGAACCCTATTTCGCACTTTAGGCCGGTATCTAAAGGTCTGTTTGCGTCATATTTCGCGCCAAACTCGAACCCCCGCCAAAACTTCTGACAGGATGGGTTTATGCCCTAACCAAATGGCCCTGCGAAAATTTACCCAATGGCCCCTTTCAGGGTTGTCACTCTTGCGGCATTTGCCGTATCCACAGGCCATGGAAAATCAAGTATTGCATATTATTGGCGGGGGAATGGCAGGCGCCGAGGCTGCATGGCAAGCGGCAAATATGGGCATTCGGGTAATCATACACGAAATGCGCCCAAAAGTCGGCACTTTTGCCCATAAAACCGGCGACTTGGGCGAAATGGTCTGCTCAAATTCGTTTCGCTCAAATGATCACGAGCAAAATGCCGTGGGTTTGCTGCATTGGGAAATGTCACAGGCTGATAGCTTGATTATAAAAACAGCCTATGCACACCGTTTGCCAGCAGGCGGCGCATTGGCAGTTGACCGTGACCCCTTTGCCCAAAGCGTAACATCCGCATTGAAAGACCATCCAAATATCACTGTCGATGGCGGCGAAATAAAAACGCTACCCACTGATGGGAATTGGATCATAGCCACCGGGCCTTTGACCTCCTCATCGCTCGGGGATGCCATCGCGCAAGAAACCGGGGCAGAGGCACTGGCTTTTTTCGACGCCATCGCACCGATCATCTATTTCGACAGCATTGATATGGGCAAAGCATGGATGCAATCGCGCTATGACAAAGGCGACACAGAAGCCGAGCGCACCGCATACCTGAATTGCCCGATGGACAAAGCCCAGTATGAGGCCTTCATCAAAGCCCTTTTAGAGGCGAAAAAAACCGAGTTCCACCACGACGAGACAGCAGAGTATTTTGAAGCTTGCCTGCCCATTGAAATTATGGCGGAAAGAGGCGCAGAAACGCTTCGTTTTGGCCCCATGAAGCCAGTTGGATTAACCAACCCCCACAGCAGTGAAAAACCTTATGCAGTGGTTCAACTTCGCCGAGATAATGCACTGGGAACATTGTATAATATCGTAGGCTTTCAAACTAAAATGAAGTACGGGCCGCAAGCCGATATTTTGCGGATGATTCCAGGGTTGGAAAAGGCACGCTTTGCCAGACTGGGCGGTATTCATCGCAACACATTTATCAATTCCCCGACGCTGCTAGACGCTCAAATGCGGCTTAAATCAAAGCCAAACCTGCGCTTTGCGGGGCAAATTACCGGGGTCGAAGGGTATGTTGAAAGCGCTGCTATGGGCCTTTTGGCGGGGCGGATGGCCGCTGCTGAATTAAAGGGCAAAGAACTGGCTACAGTGCCTCAGGATACGGCCATGGGGGCGTTGATACACCACATAACAGGCGAGGCAGACGCGAAAACATTTCAGCCGATGAATGTCAACTTTGGCCTTTTCCGCCCTATTGAGGGCCTAGAATCAGGTCGCAGGGGCCGCAAAGATCGTTATAAAGCCTATACCGACCGAGCGAAAGCCGCTTGGACAGATTGGCTACAAAAAACCCCGCTGGACGGATAGGGCTTTATTTGCTTTAGTATCCCTATGGCAAAAACCTATTTAGACAAAGCTTATGATGGTGGAACGGGCGACTCGCGCGCGCTTTATGCCCAGTGGTCCGATACCTACGACCAAGAGGTGAGCCAAAATGGCTATGCCACCCCTGGACGCGCGGCCAAAACCCTTGCGCAATATGTCACCGATCTAAACCAGCCTATTCTGGATTATGGATGCGGGACAGGACTGTCGGGACTGGCGCTTAAACTCGAAGGTTTCAGCCATATAGACGGGCTAGACGTTTCCTCTGAAATGCTTGAATTCGCAAAGAAAAAAAACATTTATCGTGACCTTCTCATTTTCAATCCCGACCACGCGCCGCCTGTTATAAAGGGCCAGTATCACATCATTGCAGCCATTGGCGTCATTGGTGTCGGCGCTGCGCCACTACCGGTTTTTGACACGGTTATGAACCTCTTGGAAACAGGCGGACTGTTTGTGTTTTCATTTAATGATCATGCACTTGCTGATCCAAGCTTTCCTGCAAAAGTTGACCACTATACAGCCAACGGTTTGGCACGTTTGCTGGCCTGCAATTATGGTGATCACCTGCCCGGTGCGAACTTGAAGTCAAACGTATATGTCCTTGAAAAGCTGTGACTTTCACTACTCGATTTGCCCCATCACCCACCGGTCCACTACACCTAGGGCACGCCTATTCTGCGCTTGTGGCGCATCAGATGGCGGCCGAGGCTGGTGGGCGGTTTTTGCTACGTATAGAAGACACTGACCAATCGCGCGCCCGCGCACAGTGGGAAAAGCTGATATTTGACGATCTTGCATGGCTTGGGCCGCGCTGGGAAACGCCTGTCAGGCGCCAATCAGAACATTTAGCATCCTACTCTAATGCTTTGGCAATAATAGAAAAAAAGAAATTGATTTACCCATGCAACTGTCGACGTGCGGACATCGAAGCGGCGGCGGGGGCGCCGCAGGAAGGGGTGGCGCAATTTGGTCCTGATGGGCGGATATATTCGGGCACTTGCCGGCACCGCACCATGCGCGATGCCGGCGCAGAAGACGCGCTTCGTTTGAACATGCAATTGGCCACCGAAACCCTTGCTGCACCGCTTTTATATCATGAAACCGGTCTTAACAGCGGCGCTAAAAAAATCACGGCCGAGGCCCTTCTGTCGCAGGTGGGCGATGTGGTGCTTCAGCGCCGCAACGGACAGACCGCCTATCATCTGGCTGTTGTGGTTGACGATGCAATTCAAGGAGTTAGCGATGTTGTGCGCGGCGCTGACCTTGCCGAGGCCACGCAAATTCATGTGCTGCTGCAATCCCTATTGGGCCTGCCCACGCCGCGCTATCATCACCATAAACTGATCCGCGACAGCGCCGGAAAGCGGCTTGCCAAACGCGATGATGCCACCGCCATTTCTACGCTGCGCAGCCAAGGCCAAAGCGCAAATGACATTCGCCGTTCGCTTGGCTTTAAACCACTAGAATAGCGTTAAAAAAGATGTCGGTATTGCATCAGTATCGCGGTGGTATTGCGCAGGTGTGATTTTAGGGCTCTCCAAAGGTTAGATACGACCAAATTTCCTGCAAATATCCTAAGCCTCGGGCGCCATCAACTCGACTTCTTGGCCGCTCACCACAGAAGTGTAAAAACAGCTGCGCCGCAGAGTATGACAGGCCGGGCCTGTTTGCTCGACCACAAGCAAAAGCGCATCGCGATCACAATCCACCCGCAAATCTATCAATTTTTGCCGATGCCCCGATGTTTCCCCTTTGACCCAAAATGCCTGACGTGAGCGCGACCAATAGGTCACGTGCCCGCTGGACAGTGTTTTTGCAACCGCCTCTTGGTTCATCCATGCCATCATAAGCACTTCACCGCTTTTGCTGTCCTGCGCTATTGCCGGGATTAAACCTGCTTCGTTATATGTCAAACCCGCTGGATCAAAATCCATCTGATAACCTCTTTGCATCGTCTGTTCTAAGCCCTATGTATTAGCATCAGCAATAAAGGAAAAGCCCATGTCTGCTGACAGCGACCTGATCAAACTCTATTCTGACCGCATTCTGGCTCTGGCGGCCGATATGTCGGCGACCACGCCGCTGCAAGACCCCCATATTTCGGTCAAAAAACGCTCACCCCTCTGCGGGTCTGTGGTCACGGTTGATATAAAGGTCAAAGCGGGCCGGGTGAGCGATTACGCACAGGATGTGAAAGCCTGCGCATTGGGTCAGGCGGCCGCATCCGTGGTTGGCCGGTCGATCATCGGCTGCGACCAAGAGCAAATTGAAAAGGCCCGCGATGCCCTGCAGGCGATGCTAAACTCTAACGGCCCTGCCCCCGAAGCGCCTTTTGATGGGCTTGAGGTGCTTTTGCCAGCTAAAGATTATAAAAACCGTCATGCCTCGATCCTGCTGGCGCTGGAAGCGGCCAGCGAAGCCATGCAAAAGGCCGCACATCAGGACTGCGCCTAAAAAAACCGCCGCACCCGAGGGGGAGCGGCGGCAAACTGTCCACGCGGCTGCAGGGATTTGTCAGCGATCTGGTTTCCGTTTGTCGAGGCTTACGAAACCTTCGGTTGACAGGCGCCTTGGGGGAACGCCCTGCGCGCCGCGCGGTGGCAGAGGGTGGTTAAAAAAGACCCGGAAAGTGTAAACCGCCAAGCAAAATCACCAACAGCGACACCGCCCCAAGACTGTCTTGCAAAAAGGTTCTGCGCGATGACACTACAGCGGTTTTCAAAATGGTGATCATGGGACAACTCCGTCTTAAGTTGCCACTTTGTTCTCATATTCCTGTGCGCTTGTAAAGAACATTTTTAGAACATTTGTGAACTTTTTGGAATAATTTTTGCTAACCCACTGAAATTAAATGAATTGCTTTATCCTGCTCCATCAACCAAAGCAGGGCGCGCGCCGCCTGTCCGCGCGGTGATGTCAGCTCGGGATCAGTGGTCAGCAGCGCGCGTGCATCGCTTTGGGCGGTGGCCATCAGCCCGCTCATACTGTCCAGATCGGCGACCCGAAACTGCGGCAGACCGGATTGCGCTGTGCCGATCCCGCGCCGCGCATGGCCAGATCGGTTTCCGCAATGCGAAACCCGTCTTCGGTTTCGCGCAGCGTGCTCAGCCGTCTTTGGCCACTTTCACTTAAGGGTGGCTGATACATCAACAGACAGGTCGACTTCCCTGCCCCACGCCCCACACGGCCGCGCAGCTGGTGCAGTTGCGCCAATCCAAAATGCTCGGCCCGCTCGATCACCATAATGGTGGCATTGGGCACATCAACGCCCACTTCGATCACCGTGGTGGCCACAAGCACCCGCGTCTGCCCGCTTTGAAAACGTTGCATGGCGGCGTCTTTGTCCTGCGCCGGCATTTGCCCGTGGACAAGCCCCACCTGATCTTCGCCCAGCACCGCGCGCAGCCGCTGAAAGCGATCCTCGGCCGAGGTGAAATCCAAAACCTCGCTTTGTTCGACCAAAGGACACACCCAATAGGCTTGTCGGCCCTCAGCAATCGCGCGGCGAAGATGATCAATCACTTCGTCGATCCGCTCGGTAGAGGTTAGCGCGGTGGTCACCGGCGATCGCCCCGGCGGCTTTTCATCCAGAACCGAGATATCCATATCACCGTAATGGGCCAGCGCGAGCGAGCGCGGGATCGGCGTGGCTGTCATCACCAGCACATCCGCCGACTGGCCCTTGCGGCCCAATTCAAGCCGTTGGCGCACGCCAAAGCGGTGCTGTTCGTCAATCACTGCAAGCCGCAGGTCACAAAAATTCACATCCGCCTGAAACACCGCATGGGTGCCCACCAGAATATCAATCTCACCCGCAGCTAAGGCCGCCAGTTTGGTTTGCCGTTCGCGGCCCTTGTCACGCCCGGTGAGCAGATCAACCACCACCCCCGCGCTTGCGCCCAAGGGTTTAAGCCCCTGCAAATGCTGGCGCGCCAAGATTTCGGTCGGGGCCATCAACACCCCCTGCCCGCCGGCCTCAACCGCTGTGAGCAGCGCCATAAAGGCGACCAAAGTTTTGCCTGCGCCCACATCGCCTTGCAGCAGCCGGTTCATTTTTGCCGGCGCGGCCATATCGGCCGCAATTTCCGCAGTGGTGCGGGTTTGCGCCCCTGTGGGGGTATAGGGCAGCGCCGCGAGAACTTTCTGGTGCAGCGCGCCGGTGCCGCATGTGCTGCGCCCCGCAGCTTTTTTAATCTGCGCGCGCGCCAAAGCCAGCGTCAGCTGGTGCGCCATCAGCTCATCATAGGCCAGCCGCTCGCGCGCCGGATGATCGGCGCTTAAATCAGATGCGGTTTGCGGCTGATGCGCGGCGCTCACGGCGGCCTGCCAATCGGGCCATCCCTGCTGCTGCTTTTGCGCCGGATCAATCCACTCGGGCAACTGCGGCGCAAGCTTGAGCGCGGCGCGGGTGGCTTTGGTCATGGTTTTCTGCGTCACCCCCGCTGTTAGCGGATAGACCGGTTCATAATGGGCAAGTTCTTCGGCCTGATGCGGCAAAAGAATATGGTCGGGATGCACCATCTGCGCCAGACCATCAAAAAGTTCGACCTTACCCGATACCAGCCGCCGCGCGCCACTGGGCAGCTGTTTTTGCAAATAGTCTGGACGGGCATGAAAAAACACCAGCTGAAAGGCGCTTTCGGCATCTTCGACCAGAATGCGGTAGGCCCCGCTGCGCGCGCGCGGCGGCTGATGCGCACCCACAAGCACTTCAACCGTGAGAGTTTGCGGCAAGTCTGCCCCTTTGAGCGAGGCCACCAATCGCCGGTCGATACCGGCGTAGGGCAGCGTAAAAATCACATCTCGGGGGCGCGCAATAGACAGCCCTGCCATATTCTGCGCCACTTTTGGGCCCACACCTGCCAGCGAGGTCAGCTCGGCAAAGAGCGGAAAAAGGGCTTCGGGGCGGCTGCTCATAGTCCCTCAATCAGCGCCAGCCAAGCGGCTTCGTCAATGGTTTCCACACCCAGATCGGCGGCTTTTTTGGCCTTTGATCCGGCCCTGGGCCCGGCGATCAGCAAATCGGTTTTTGCCGATACCGATCCGGCGACCTTGGCGCCAAGGGTTTCGGCGCGGGCTTTGGCCTCAGCGCGGCTCATTTGCTCCAAAGTACCGGTAAAGACCAGTGTTTTTCCGGCCACGGGGCTGCCATCGGTTTGCGGCTTTGGGGAATCTTGGACCGTTAAATGCGCGGCCAGCCGGTCGATGGCCTGGCGCTCTGGTCCCGGTGCAAAAGCGCTGATCAGGGATCGGG
>CABXKH010000053.1 GCA_902512685.1 Paracoccaceae bacterium
TTGCTCCAGTTTCCGTTCGCCACAATAGCCCATCCTTAAGAAGATGAACCGTTAATACAGCTTCACTAGTTCCATCTTGGAACTTTGCTATAAAATGCTCGACAACAATTTCATCGTTCTCATATAAACATCTGCGCTTATTGCGTTTTGTGCCTATCAGCCAGCGCGACATTATTGGCTCAAGGTCTTCAAAACCTTGCTCAGTGCCTGTCGCGTGAAAAACTCGCGTGTATTCAGGATGATACAATTCCAGCATTGCAGTAATATCCTTCTCATCCCAAGCCCTTTGATATTTTTCATAAAAGCTCATAACTTTGCTTTTCCTCAATTCTTTTCATAACAATTTTATCATCATTTGTCTGACATCAGATACCTTGGCAAACAAGTGATGTCTCTGTTTTAAAAGACAATATCACGGAACAGTTCCTTCAACGAAGTTTAGCTTCGTCACATAAGCATCAAGTAAAGGTATGCTGTCGCCAAAAACCCAGTGATCCAAGCAATTGTTCTTAAGTAAGTTATACCAATTATGAAGCAGGCAGCGTAAATAATCCTAGCTGCAAGAAAGACTTGAATTGCAAATGCTGTACTCGATGATGATCCATCAGCATATGCTAGCATCAACACAGATGGTGCTATTAAAGCCATTGCGAAAATAGAATTTTGGACTGCTCTTTCTGCGCGTTCTGCAATACCCGTAGATGTAAGGTTTTCCCTATTTCCAAATAATGCCAATAGCCCGTGCTGCCGCCCACTTATTGACACTTGAACTAGAATTAACAGAACCACAAATAGGCCGTACATTGCCAAGTAAAACATCTCTAAAGTCATTTAAGCACCCCATAGTAAAACAATAACTCTCTCATCGTAGCAAATCATCCAAATCAAATAAATCCCTTTATAAGTGGGAAAGGATTTTTGAGTTGGGGAACATTTTTACTGGCACACCAACCCATTAGGGGGCAATAGCGGGCTGCATTGTGAATAGGTAGGCGGGTATTGGGACCATGAGTAATCAGATTATACACATTATCTAAAAGGCTGAAGCCATGATTTTTTATACCCCAGAATTAACCAACTAAGGGGCGTAAACTTCACAAGCAAATAATAAAGCGCCACGCTGATTGCGAAAGCAGCCACAACAGTGCCGATGACAACGCCCGCTTGCGACAAACCTAATCCAATCAATATTGCACTGACAATCATGCAAGGAAATAAATGAAAAAGGTAAATCGGGTATGATAAGGTCACAAACCAAGTAATGGGCTTGTGCGTTTTTACAATAAGGCGATGCGTGATTAAAATTAAGAAGGCCGTCCAAGCAAGAGTATTTACTCCTTTCAGCAGAGACAAAGTCATAAAATCAAATAGTGTGTCGGGCTTTAAGGCATTGTATCCAAATACACCGGTTAAATACGGGCTTAAGAACACAAAGATAATTATACTCACAATTCCAAGCGCAATCACCGCAAACAGACCTTTGCCCGACGTGAGTAAGCTCTGATTTTTGAACAACCAGAGACCAGCACAAAACCAAATCCAAAAATACAGAAAACCCCCGATTTTTATCGAAAAATAATCAGTGGCCACGGTTATTGCACCGCCATCTAGAACATCACAAATCGGTCTTATTACCGCAAGCCCAACCGCCAACAGCAACAGTTGCTTTATCGATCCAAAATAGGAACCTTGATCGCCCGGATTATGACTTGATTGGCATGTTTCTTCGGAGGCAATTAAACCGGCAAGTGATAAACCACATGCCAGAATGCTGAAGATCATCAGGTAATATAAAAACCATATATGTTCCAATTTCCCATCAAACTGACCATCTAAAAAGTCATAGAGCGCCGCAAACAAAATCATCGTCAGGCCAATCTTTATGAACCGGTCTGTTATAAAGGCACGAAGGGTGCGCCTACTGAGAACCAAAGCGGTGAAAAACCCTGATATGATGAAAAACACAGACATACGCCAGCTATGGAGCCACTGAACAAGTAAAGAAAGCCACTGCTCCATTTCAGGCATAGTTTCACTGGATATTCCAAATTCTTTAAAACCGTCTGCCATAATGGGAATATAGTAAAGCATTGGGGCATGAAAAACCAAACCAAGCAACATTGCCATCGCTCGTAAAAAATCAAGGCCATGAAAACGCGATACTGTGAGGGTATTCATAAGATACTTCAAATATTATACTTTCCCGGCAACCCCATTTCATTCCTAGAGGTTTAAGGAGCATAAATCATAATTCTCAACAAGCTATTTTTTCGATAACTTGATGACATATTCCAAGAAGAACGAAATGAACTCTGGTCGTATACTGGAGCGTCGGGTGTAAATTACGAAGTAGATTTGGTAAATCAGAACGCTGAACTTAAAAGTTACTTCTATGATAAAAAGTTGGATAAGCTTAAAATTTCTTGGACTATCGAACTTAAAGATGATGGGTATCGTTCGACACAAGAAGCAGAAGATATACTAACCTTTTCTGACGCTAGCAGTGAATTAAAAGTTCAGCATAAAGATATTTCTCAAGAAGGTGTGAAAGGCAGAGACTATCTTACATATAAAATCTCGAATGAAACAATTAAAATTTACGGTGACGTTGATGTTCTTGATGGAGAAATAGTTAGATTAGATATTCATGCACCATTAATAAATGGTATGGCGACAACTGTCTTTGGGGCAGACGACAAACTCATTCTCAGGCGGCATGTATTGCCTTAAAAATTTAATTCGAGTTGCAACAAAATCGTTTGTTACTTTGTATATCACAGCTTGTTAACCAGCGTGCTGTCAGGGTTCTGATTGATTTTAACCAAAAACATTTTCAGATGAAGTAATTGGTAGCCAACGATGTGCCGTCCGTTTAGATAGAACAAATTCGCAGTTGGCAACGATGATCCAAGGCGGATTGCAGGGCCACCTTTTGTGCCTAAAAGAGCGACATAATCGTTGGGCAACGCGAACTCCTATAGCGCTGCAAAACCGGCGTTGATAGCTGAAAGAAGCGTATTTGCGTCATCCTCGGTCAAGATAAGGGACGGTGACAAAATCAAATTTGGTCCAGACACGCGCACCATTGCACCGTTTTGATAAGCGACCTCTTGCACAGTTGTGGCCATTGCGGAGTCGATAGGTTTCTTCGTGCCTCGGTCGCTGACCATTTCAATGGCTGTCATCAAACCGTATCCGCCACGCACATCTCCGATGATGTCGTATTTTTCCATCAGAGCTTTGCAACCATTATACAACTGTGTGCCGCGTTTGGCTGCATTTTCGACAACATTCAGCTTTTTGGTCTCTGCCAAGCAAGCCAGAGCTGCTGCCGCACCTACTGGATGCCCCGAATAAGTGTAACCATGGCCGATTTTTGCGTCTGAATTATTTTCAAACACCTCGATCATTTTCTCACCCATCATGACAGCACCAAATGGGAAATATCCGTTAGTGATCGCTTTCGCGGTGGCCATCATATCGGGTTGAATGCCCCATAGCCGTGCACCGGACCATGCGCCGGTGCGACCATAAGCTGTGATAACTTCATCCATGATCAGCAAAATTCCATTCCGATTACAAATTTCGCAAACCATTGACGCGAAAGAGGGATGCGGCGGGATAACACCGCCGGCGCCCAAAATTGGCTCCATGATCATAGCGGAAATTGTGTCCGCTCCTTGGAACGCGATTTCGTCTTCAAGAGCAGAGGCGCAAAGCTGTGCCAGCTTTTCGGTATCGGTTTCGTTAAACGGGTTGCGATAAGTGTAGGGGGCAGGGATGTGGAAACAGCCTGGCATTAGTGGTTCGTATGCTGTTCGAAAATTCGCATTGCCGTTGACCGAAGCACCGCCGAAGTGTGTGCCGTGGTAGCCCTTTTTCAAACTCAGGAATTTTGTGCGAGCTGATTCACCACGCAATTTATGGTACTGACGCGCCAGGCGCAGCGAAGTTTCAACTGAATCTGAGCCACCAGAGGTAAAGAAGGCACGAGACAGCCCATCGGAAGCGAAGAACTCGCCTAGCTCATAAGACAGCTCAATCGCAACGTCATTGGAAGTGCCACGAAATGTGGAGTAGTAGGGCAGCATATCCAACTGAGCTGCAATCGCATCCTTAACTGGTTGGCATGAATACCCAAGGTTCACATTCCATAGCCCGCCGACCCCATCAACGACGGTGTGCCCATCAATGTCCGTAATTGACACGCCGCTCGCTTCTGTGATGATCTTTGGCGGCTGACTAATGCTGTCTATGGGAGAGGTCATTGGATGCCACAAAAGGCGTGCATTGTTTTCCTTTAGGAAGTTTGAATCTTTCATAGTATTTGGTCCAATGTGTTTGAAGTTGTGTTAAACAAGACTGAGGCGAAGTAATATTAAAAGTTTTCCACCTTGCACGATTACAAAGGATTTGACATAAGATAGTTAACAAAGCAACTATTATCAGGAAGCGGCGGTTTTAATCGATATCCGAATCTGCTCACATAGTTTAAGAGGCCGTCTTGATGGATCAAAGCAAAATAGACACTCTGCGCGAGCAATCGGTTCCTGCGTTCTCTCATTTGATTGAAGGTGTGCATGTTCCAGCCTCTGATGGCGGCACGGTGGATATTCTGTCGCCAATCAATGGAACAGTTCTTACGACCACAGCTAAGGGCACCAAGGCTGATATGGATGCGGCGATTGCTTCAGCCCGCGCTGCCTTTGAGGATGGACGTTGGGCAGGGCAACCGCCAGCAGCTCGTAAGAAGGTCTTGATGAAGTGGGCTGATCTGATCGAGGAGAATGTGCTTGAACTTGCTGTTTTGGGGGTGCGCGACAATGGCACAGAAATCAGTATGGCAATCAAGGCGGAACCGGGGTCTGCCGCTGTAACGATCCGCTATTATGCTGAGGCCTTAGATAAGATTTATGGAGAGATCGCACCAACCCCAGGTGACATCCTCGGCATGATCCACAAAGAACCTGTGGGCGTGGTTGGCGCTATTATACCATGGAATTTCCCGATGATGATCGGGGCTTGGAAGCTTGGTCCTGCATTGGCGATGGGCAACTCAGTTGTTCTGAAACCGTCAGAGTCAGCTTCATTATCGTTGATGCGAATGGCCGAACTTGCTCTAGAGGCTGGGCTTCCGCCTGGCGTTCTAAATGCGGTCACAGGCGAGGGGCACGTTGTGGGCGAGGCGTTGGGCCTTTCCATGGATGTCGATGTTCTGGTCTTCACCGGTTCGGGTGCAACCGGTCGGAAACTTATGGAATATGCAGCACGTTCGAACATGAAGCGTGTCTATCTGGAATTGGGTGGCAAATCCCCGAACATCGTTTTCGCCGATGCACCCAATCTTGACGAAGCGGCAAAAGTTACCGCTGGCGGTATCTTCCGTAATTCTGGTCAGGTTTGTGTGGCTGGATCTCGGCTGCTAGTTGAGGCTTCAATTCATAATGAGTTTGTCGCTGCGGTAGCAAAGGCGTCCGAGGCAATGCGGGTGGGCGATCCGTTATCGGTCGATACACATATTGGCGCCATTAACTCAGACGATCAGCTCAACGCAAATCTTGGCTTTGTGAAAACAGCAATTGCCGAGGGTGGAGAAATCATAACCGGAGGCGAGCGCATCCTTGAAGAAACTGGCGGCTACTACATGGCGCCGACCATTGTGACTGGTGTGACAAAGGATGCAACGCTTGCTCAGAAAGAGGTTTTTGGCCCAGTTCTTGGAGTCACGCCCTTTTCGAGCGAAGAAGAAGCGATTTCGCTGGCAAACTCTACAGTCTATGGGCTAGCAGGTGCGGCTTGGACGGCGAACCTTGGCCGTGCACATCGTATGGTCAAAGCCGTGCGCACAGGTGTCATGCACATCAATACATACGGCGGAGTCGACGGAACGGTGCCTTTAGGCGGCATTGGCCAGTCCGGCAATGGCTCTGACAAATCTTTGCATGCGATAGAGAAATACTTGAACCTCAAAACTGCATGGATCAAGCTATGAGCTCCGCCAAGAAAATTCTTGTCATTGGCACCTATGACACCAAGGATGATGAGCTTGACTTTCTTGCGGGCATCATCTGCAATCAAGGTGGTCAGGTGGTCACAATGGATGTCTCAGTGCTGGGCGATCCATCTAAGCCAACAGACTATTCTAAGCATGCCGTTGCAGAGGAAGGCGGCAGCTCAATCCAGGCAGCGATTGATAGCTGCGATGAAAACCAGGCGATGCAAATCATGGCCAGGGGGGCAAGCCTCTTAGCTGCACGTCTGTACACCGCCGGCGTCTTTGATGGTGTGATCCTGTTGGGTGGCACCATGGGAACCGACCTTGCACTTGATGTCACCTCGGCGCTGCCCTTAGGGGTTCCAAAATACATCGTTTCAACGGTAGCGTTTTCACCCTTGATACCAGCAGAACGTTTAGCGGCAGATACGCAAATGATTCTCTGGGCGGGCGGACTTTACGGTCTGAATTCAATCTGCAAAGCCTCGCTATCGCAAGCGGCGGGCGCCGTTCTTGGGGCAACGCGCGCTGTGCAAAAGCCAGATCCGGACAAACCTTTGATCGGGATGATGTCATTAGGCACATCGACGCTAAAATACGTCATCCCGCTGAAGCCTGCCCTGGAAGAGCGCGGTTTTGAGGTGGCTGTTTTCCATGCAACAGGGATGGGCGGTCGCGCATTTGAAAGCCTTGCAGCTCAGGGGGCTTTTGCCTGCGTGTTCGATTTCTGCACACAAGAACTGGGCAACCATGTGAATGGGTCGAACATTTCGGCGGGTGCTGATCGTTTGACCAATGCAGGTGCCAACGGCACGCCGCAGATCGTAGCTCCCGGTTGTTATGACTTGGTAGATGTCGTAGGGTGGCAGCCCGTGGACACCAAGTGGGACATGCACTTGAAACATGAACACAACCGTTTGTTAACATCCATTGTTTTGCAGGCAGGAGAAACGAAACTAGTTGCCCGTGCACATTGCGAACAGCTTTCCAAAGCCAAGGGACCAGTCGCAATGATTTTACCAGAACATGGGTTGGGCGAATGGGATCGTGAAGGTGAAGACTTGCACAATCCTGAAGGTTTGGCGGCATTTTTGTCTGAGATCGAAAAGAGCCTGCCTCAAACGGTTCAGGCGCACCGGATCAATGCTCACATTAATGATCGTGCGTTTGCAGAAAAAGCATTGGCAATTTTTGATGATTGGTGTGCTGATGGCACAGTGAAGGCTTAATCTTGCGCGCCCGGATCCAATCTTGCCAACAAGTCAAGAAGAGCTTCGTAGTCATCTTCGCCCAGAGTTTTCTTGAAACTTGTGACGATATCCGCGGCTTGGGACGTACGTTCATCAATGATCCGCTGCCCCTCTGGCGTAATTTCAATGAACTGACGACGACGGTCTTTGTCATCGCGGGTTTGCGTGACAAGACCTTTTTCACGAAGCGTCGCCACGATACGCGTAAGGCTTGGAAACAAAAGGCTGGATCTGTCGGCAAGTGTTTTTGTGTCCATTCGGCCAAATTCAATCAAAACACGCAATACACGCCACTGCTGTTCGGTGATACCTGTTTCAGACAGCATCTTTCTGATTGGGTACATAACGCCTTCGCGTGCTCGGATCAAAGCAATTGGCAGCGAGCGGGAAGTAGAGGGGAGTGATTTGCTCATGTATATTATAAATGCACCGCAACTGCCCTGTTGACAAGTTCAAATGAAAATAATTTATTTAGCAATAGTTAACATGTTAAGGGAATGGTATGCCGCACTTTCACATCGAATACTCTGCCAACCTAGAAGGGATTGCTGATATGAGTGCGCTTTGCGAAGTGATCCGTTCGACTGCGTCAGAGATCGAAATTTTCCCAACCCCCGGCATTCGCGTGCGAGCCACGCGTGTCGACCATGTTGCAATAGCGGATGGTGATAGCAAGCATGGTTTTATTGATTTGAGCATTCGTTTGCGCGAAGGCCGGCCCGATAACGCTAAGAAAGACGCGGTCGATCGAGTTTTTGAAGCGCTGAAAAACTTTATGACATCAGCTATGGAAATGCATTCCATCGCCATATCCGCCGAAATACGCGATATCGATGCAGCACTTTCCCCCAAATTCGGAAATGTCCGAGATCATATGAAAGACAAAGCATGAGCGTACTTGATGAAAACATTACAAAGCTTGATGGATATCTCGCTCGGTTCGGAGACAAAGGCATTCTTAATCGCATCGCCGGGGAGGACCTTGCCGGATCTGGTGGCGTATTTCAAACTATATCGCCGGTCAACAAATCGGTCATCTGCGACGTCGCCCTTGGTGCGGCAACTGATATCGACGCAGCTGCTAATGCTGCCCATGATGCCTTTGCAACTTGGCGTGACATGCCAGCATCCGAACGGAAGAAAATTATTCTTCGCATTGCCGAGGGCATCGAAGCGCGCGCTGAGGAAATTGCTCTTTGTGAATGCTGGGACACTGGGCAGGCCTATAAATTTATGTCAAAAGCCGCATTGCGCGGAGCCGAAAACTTTCGCTATTTCGCGGATCAGGTCGAGCAGGCACGGGATGGGCAGCATCTGAAATCGCCGACCCTGATGAATATAACTACAAGAGTTCCTATCGGTCCGGTCGGCGTTATCACACCGTGGAACACCCCTTTCATGTTGTCGACTTGGAAAATCGCGCCGGCATTGGCCGCTGGCTGTACTGTTGTTCACAAACCCGCTGAAGCCGCACCACTCACTGCACGCCTTTTGGTTGAGATTGCAGAAGATGCCGGGCTTCCTCCGGGTGTGTTGAACACCGTCAACGGCTTTGGCGAAGGTGCTGGCAAAGCACTTTGCGAGCATCCTAAGATCAAAGCGATTGCTTTCGTTGGCGAAAGTCGAACAGGCAGTCTGATTATCAAACAGGGGGCTGATACGTTGAAACGCAACCACCTTGAGCTTGGTGGCAAGAACCCTGTCATCGTTTTCGATGATGCGGAATTGGACCGCGCGCTCGATGCGGCGATCTTTATGATCTATTCAATCAACGGCGAACGATGTACGTCTTCTTCCCGTCTACTGTTACAGGACACTATACGGGAAGAGTTCGAAGCCAAGCTCATTGAACGGGTCAACAAAATCATAGTTGGTCACCCTCTGGACCCAGAGACCGAAGTCGGTCCGCTAGTGACAGAGGAACATTTCAACAAAGTAACCAGCTACTTTGATATTGCCAAAGAAGACGGCGCAACTATCGCTGCTGGCGGTAAAATCGATCGCATTGAAGGTTATTTCGTACGTCCAACGCTGTTTACCGAAGCCACCAACGAGATGCGCATCGCACAAGAAGAGATTTTTGGCCCGGTTCTAACCTCTATTCCGTTTAAGTCGGAAGAAGAAGCTTTGGGCATGGCCAATGACGTGGCCTATGGTCTGACCGGCTATGTCTGGACGAATGACATAACGCGGGCATTACGCTTTACTGACAAGCTTGAGGCGGGGATGATCTGGGTAAACTCAGAGAACGTTCGCCATCTACCAACACCGTTTGGTGGCGTCAAAGCGAGTGGGATTGGCCGTGATGGTGGTGACTGGTCTTTTGACTTCTACATGGAACAAAAACACATTGGCTTTGCGACAGGACAACACAAAATCACAAAATTAGGAGCGCTATGATGCCTGTACCTGCGCCAAATCTCTACCCTGACTTCAACACTATCCGCCTTAGCCACGTCTGCTTGAACGTGAAGGACTTGGCCGCATCTAAAAAATTCTATACCGAAATTCTTGGTTTAAATGTCACGGATGAAAGCGACAGCTGCCTTTATCTTCGTGCCATGGAAGAACGCGGACATCACTGTATGATCCTGCAAGAATCCGATCAACCTGGAACTGTTGAAGTTATGGGGTTCAAGACCTTCGACGAAGAAGACCTTGATCGCGCTGAGATTTACTTCAAGGACAAGGGACGTCCAACGGCATGGGTGAAACGCCCATATCAGGGTAGAACTCTGCTGACCTCTGACAATCTTGGGATTCCGCTGGAATTTTATCACAAGATGGATCGTTTGGAGTCAATCCATCAGAAATATGCACTATACCGTGGTGCAAAGCCACTGCGGATTGACCACTTCAACTGTTTCAGCCACGATGTTGATACATCAGTGAAGTTCTATTCTGACTTCGGGTTCCGCGTAACGGAATATACAGAGGATGATGAGAGCAAAAAACTCTGGGCGGCATGGATGCACCGCAAAGGCGGAGTGCATGACATGGCGTTCACTAATGGGACTGGCCCAAGGATGCACCACGTTGCGTTCTGGGTGCCGACACCGCTCAACATCATTGACTTGCTCGACCTAATGGCGACCACTGGGTATGTTGACAGCATTGAACGCGGCCCCGGTCGACATGGCATTTCAAATGCCTTCTTCCTTTACGTTCTTGACCCAGATGGACATCGGATTGAAATCTATTGCTCCGACTATCAAACTGTCGATCCAGACCTCGAACCGATCAAGTGGGACCTGAAAGACCCGCAGCGTCAGACACTTTGGGGCGCAGCAGCGCCTGAAAGCTGGTTCAATCACGGTACCACGTTCATTGGTGTAGACACCAAAGATTCTGAAATCCAGGCTAGCCCGATCATCGCACCATGACGCTGACCCTAAAATATCCCAACTTCCCTCGTGAAGCCGCCCTTCTTGAGGATAGCTGGATTGAAGCCAATAACACAGGCGTCGCCTTAACTAACCCCACTAATGGCGATATGCTGAAGATTGCAAACTTCGCACAAGATTTCTGGGAGAAACTAAATTGAATTTTGCCACATACACAGCGAACGGCGAAACCTTCTACGGCGCCGTGACAGAAGGCGGGATGATCGCCTTGAATGCAGTGTTCCCGCAGTGGCCCACTTTATTTGATGCCGTGCAGGCCAACGGATTGGATGACTTGGAACAAGCTGCTCAGATCCTGACTGTGAGTCATACCGATTTTGATTATGAAATGGTAATGCCAAACGCGCGCCGAATACTGTGTGTTGGAGTGAATTTTCCGGACCGAAACGCTGAATATAGAGATGGGTCAGAACAGCCTAAATATATGTCGCTATTCCCACGCTTCGCCTCCGGTTTCACCGGTCATAACCGCCCACTGATCCGGCCGCCTGAAAGCCCGCAGCTGGACTATGAGGGTGAGGTGGCTATCGTCATTGGTAAGGGTGGGCGCCGCATTGCACAGGCGGATGCATATGACCACATTGCTGCGCTTACCCTGTGCAATGAAGGCACTATTCGGGATTGGGTGCGGCATGCGAAATTCAATGTTACCCAGGGCAAGAACTGGGACAATTCTGGTGCGATCGGCCCATGGCTTGTTCCGTTTAAGGATGTTGGCCAGCTTGACGATGCCCGCATCATAACCCGTGTAAATGGGGAAGTTCGGCAAGATGATGTTCTCTGCCGAATGATGCATCCCATTCGACGCGAGATTGAGTACATCTCAACCTTCATGACGTTGAAACCAGGAGACATCATCGTTACCGGAACGCCTACAGGATCGGGTGCTCGGCTTAACCCTCCACAGTTCCTAAAGCCTGGTGATGTTGTAGAAATTGAAGTCAACGGAATCGGTGAGTTGCGCAACACAATCGAGGATGAAGTGGTATGACCCCAACGGATCACGCAAAAGCAGCGGCAGATCTTTTGCAAGCCGAGGTCACGGGCGACCAGATTGGCTTGCTCACCAAACGCTATCCAGAGATGGGCATGGATGATGCCTACTCGGTGCAGAACGCAATCTACCGCGCAAAGCGTGAGCAGGGGCGCTCAGTCATTGGCTGGAAGATTGGGCTGACGTCAAAGGCTATGCAATATGCGCTGAACATCGACATTCCTGACAGTGGTATCCTGTTTGACGACATGATGTTTGAGCACGGCGCAACTATTCCAAATGGGCGGTTCATCCAGCCACGGATTGAAGCAGAGATTGCCTTTGTCATGAAATCAGCAGTTGGCGGCGCAAACGTAACGCGAGCAAACGTTATCGCAGCCACAGACTATGTCGCTCCCTCTATCGAAATTCTTGATACACGCATTGTGCGGGTAGATGCTGAAACCGGAAAAACGCGAACGGTCTTTGACACGATCAGTGATAACGCTGCAAATGCCGGCGTGGTTCTTGGGGCGGATCGACATGCTATTGATGCTTTTGATCTTCGCTGGGTTGGTGCTATCACAGCTCGTAATGGAGAGGTGGAAGAAACGGGTCTAGGTGCAGGAGTTTTGAATGACCCAATTGAAAGCGTTGTTTGGTTAGCGCAAAGAATGGCAAAATACGGTCAGAGCATTGAGCCTGGTCAAATTATCCTTTCAGGCAGTTTCATCCGTCCGGTGGAATGCACTGCCGGCGCGCGAATTCATGCAGATTTCGGCGCCTTCGGTAACGTCGAAATCGACTTTAAATAAAGAGATCCTTATGCCTGCTCCTCTAAATACCTTCAAAGCCGCAATAGCGAATGGTGAACTGCAACTCGGGTGTTGGCTGGGTTTGGCTGATCCTTATATTGCGGAAATTAGCGCTGGGGCTGGATTTGACTGGCTGCTTATTGATGGAGAACATGCGCCCAACGATCTACGCTCGATCACTGCGCAACTGCAGGTCATCGCCGGGCGCAAAAGCCATGCAGTTGTGCGACCGCCTATAGGTGAAACCTGGATTATCAAGCAGCTATTAGATGCGGGTGCGCAAACGCTTCTGATCCCCATGGTTGAGAGCGAGGCACAGGCCAAAGGGCTCGTCGATGCCGTCACCTATCCACCGCATGGTAAACGCGGAGTTGGATCTGCCTTAGCGCGTGCATCTGATTTCGCAGCGATCGGTGATTATCTGACAACAGCATGCGATCAAATCTGCCTGCTGGCGCAGGTTGAAAACCGCGCCGGTTTGGGGGCGCTGGATGACATTTTGAAAGTCGATGGTATTGATGGTGTCTTTATAGGTCCTTCAGACATAGCGGCCGATATGGGCTTTATTGGCAAACCTGGAACACCGGAAGTTGAGAAGGTAATCCTTAATGCCATCTCGCGCATAGTGGCCTCAGGTAAGGCGGCTGGTATTTTGACTTTGGACATGGCGCTTCAATCCAAGTGCAGAGACCTCGGCGCCACATTCATTGCGACGGAAATCGATGTGACACTTTTTGCAAAAGGTATGCGAGCTTCGGCTCGCGCTTCTCAAGAACGGCTGCAAAAATAATAAGAAGAACTTTACTGAAGTTGCATTGTAATTGGTTCAAGCTGTGCAATTATCCAGTCCTTATACCATTTGGAAGTATGTTGTCAGACAAAACGGCTCAAGCATCAGAGGCCTTGGGAGCGAGGATTCTATGAGGCAATAAGAGAGCGCCACTCTGTAAGAGCAGCGTCGCGGTTTAGCTTGAAAGTACTGCGAGTTGATAGTGACCTTTGTGAGTTGACGTGATTGTGAAATGAG
>CABXKH010000054.1 GCA_902512685.1 Paracoccaceae bacterium
CGCGTTACAGTCCAGAAATTTTCCGCCAGCGCATCCGGCACACCAGCCGCCGCAACCGCACCAGCCACCGTAGACAGTGGCAGGCTTTGCAAATGCCGTGCAGTAAGAGGCATCAAGTCTTCTACATCAAATTTTGTCGGCGCCGAGCCGAACTGCGACAGCTCAAATCCCGCGGCCAATTCCCTCAGATCGTCGCGCAATTCAACCGGCTGGCTGGATCCAAGCCGCGCCATCAAACTGGTCAAGGCTTGCGGTGCAATGCCGCGCGTGCGCATATCGCGCAGCGCCAAAGTCCCAAGCCGTTTTGACAGCGCTTCGCCTTGAGGCCCGGTCAGCAGCGAATGATGGGCAAATTGCGGCACCTCACCGCCCAAAGCGCGGATCATCTGGATTTGAGTGGCCGTATTGGTCACATGGTCCGAGCCGCGCACCACATTGGTAATGCCCATTTCCACATCATCTACAACCGAAGCCAGTGTATAAAGATACTGGCCATCCCCCCGGATCAACACCGGATCAGAGACGCTGGCCGCATCAATTGAAATATCGCCCAAAATACCATCAGCCCATTCAATCCGCGTTTGATCAAGTTTGAACCGCCAATGGCCTTGGCCCCGTTCGGCCCGCAGCGCAGCTTTTTCCGCATCGCTGAGCGCAAGTGCAGCGCGGTCATAAACCGGCGGCTTGCCCATGTTCAGCTGTTTTTTGCGCTTGAGATCAAGCTCGGTCGGGGTTTCAAAGCATTCATATAAAAGCCCCATCTCACGCAGCTTGTCAGCGGCGGCATCATACCGTGCAAGCCGCTCAGATTGCCGTTCAATCCGGTCCCAGCTCAAACCAAGCCATGTCAGATCTTCTTTGATCGCCTCAACATATTCATCTTTTGAACGCTCTGGGTCGGTATCATCAATACGCAAGATAAACGTACCGCCCGCTTTGCGGGTGATCAAATAATTCATCAAGGCCGGGCGCATATTTCCCACATGCAGGTAGCCGGTCGGCGAAGGGGCAAAACGGGTGATGGTCATAAAGGTCTCCTGTTGGCGCATGCTCTTTCACATAGCCGCCGATTTGTCCAGTCAGAGGCTGCGCAGTGCTGCCCCATCGAACCAAGACCCTTTGGGTGTCGAAAACCAATTTACCTATGGCGTGAAACCTGATTTATCTTTGAAAAACCGTGAAAGTCGCAGGATGGCAAAACCAATCATTGTTATAGGGGCCGGCATCTGTGGGGTCTCGACCGCGCTCTGGCTGCGCCGCTCAGGTCACGAGGTGCTGCTCATCGATCAAAACGCACCTGGCACAGGGGCGTCTTTCGGCAATGCGGGGCTTTTGGCGCAATGGGCAATTGTACCAGTGACCGAGCCCAGCCTGTGGCGGCATATTCCGCGCTATCTGATCGACCCGATGAGCCCGCTTTTTGTCAAATGGCGCTATCTGCCCAAACTGGCGCCATGGCTAGCCCAATTTCTGCCGCATGCGGCTGCCGATAAATCCCGCGCAATCACCGAGGCTTTGATCCCGCTTCTCAGCGATGCGGTGGATCAACACAAAGCCCTGGCCAAAGGCACATCGGCCGAAAACTGGATTGCTGACAGCGCTTTTAGCTATGCCTACCGGAACCGCGCGGCCTTTGAAGGTGATGCCTATGGCTGGGCGATGAAAAAAACCGCCGGTCTGATCCCCGAGGTGATCACCGGACCCGCAGTGCGTGAACATGAACCGATCCTGGGGCCGGCGATCAGCTGTTTGGCGGTGCTAAAAGGTCAGGGCCACATCCTTGACCCGCTTGGCTATATCACCCAACTGGCAGCAGTATTTGCCGATATGGGGGGCAAGTTGATCCAGACAAAGGTACAGGGTTTTGAGCGCAGCGACGATAAAATCCAAGCCGTGCTGACCGATCAGGGGCGGTTTGAATGTGACAAGATCGTAGTCACCGCCGGCATCTGGTCGCGCGCTTTGATGGGTAAGTTGGGGCTCGATGTACCGCTAGAGGCTGAGCGCGGCTATCATGTGATCTATAAAAACCCATCTCAAATGCCGCGCAATCCGATGATGATGACCACCGGAAAATTTGGTGTGACCCCGATGAGCGATGGGCTGCGCTGCGCCGGGACAGTGGAATTGGGCGGTATTGAGCTGGGCCCAAGCAAAGCGCCAATCCGGCTACTGCGCCGCCGTGTTGCCCAAGCTTTCCCGCAGCTGCGCTATGAGACCACCGAAGAATGGATGGGGTTTCGCCCCTCGACCCCAGACAGCCTGCCACTGATCGGCGAACTTGGGAACAGCGGCATTTTCACCGCTTTTGGCCATCAGCACGTTGGCCTGACAGCAGGGCCCAAAACCGGCCGTCTAATCGCGGATATTATCGATCAGCGATCCCCGAATATGGATATTCGCCCCTATGATCCGCAGCGCTATAAACAATAAGAGCCGATCTGGCTTTGGCACAAACCCGCATCGGCAACCTGCTGTCAGACATCGTAGTAGGCGCATCAGTTTGGCAAAATTGGCCCCTCCCGCTTCAACCAAGTCTGAACGGGCAAAACAACCACTTATCGAGACCATCATTCCGATAGACCAAAGGCCAATCTTGCACTAACTTTCAAATGAGATCGCTCAGTTGGGTTTGCTCAATCGATGCGACGCCGGTTAGTAAACGAAATGAACGGTTCTTAATGAGGCTTGCGATGTTAGACCTAGATAAACCACAGATCATGACTTTGTTTGATTTTGACACCGCAGTGCAGCGTATCCACGACGCATATATCGCCTCCGCTGAGGGCAATGTGCAAACGGGTGAGGTGGTGCATTTGGCTTTTGCTGAAGCGAACGGCGATTGCCACGTCAAGTCAGGCTATATTGCGGGTACCGCAAGCTATGTGATCAAAATCGCGTCTGGGTTCTACGACAATCCTGCCAAAGGCCTTCCGTCCTCAAATGGAATGATGCTGGCCTTTTCTGCCGCCACAGGCGAAACCCTTGCTATATTGCGGGACGAAGGCTGGCTGACAGATATGCGCACTGCAATCGGCGGTGCTTTGGCAACCCGCGCTCTTGCGCGCGCCGATGCGACACAGGTGCTGATCATCGGCGCTGGTATTCAGGCCCGGTTTCAGGCCATGTGCCATGCAAAGCTAATGACAGATAGGGCGTTGAATTTCCACATATGGGCGCGCAATGCCTCTGCCGCGCAGACATTGAGTACAGACCTGAATGCGGCGGGTTACAGCGCCATCCCCGTGCCCGATTTGAACGCAGCCATTGGCGCGGCAGACATCATTACAACGACGACGACCGCAACAAAGCCCCTGTTTGCGGATGGCTTGGTGCGCAAGGGGTCGCATGTGACCGCAATTGGGGCCGATTGTCCGGGCAAGCAAGAGCTTCCGACAAAGCTGGTTGCCGCCGCATCTTTGCGTGTCTGTGATATGGCAAGCCAATCTTTGCACCATGGCGAGTTTCAGAGCGCACATCGAAACGATGCTTCACTTCAAGTGACCGAACTGGGCCATATCCTGTCGGGCGAACAAATAGGAAGGACATCGGATGAGGATATCACCGTTGTTGATCTTACCGGGATCGCGGCACAAGACATTGCCATCACTCAAACCATCATTGACGCTGCTGCAGGCGCAAAAGCCCAATAAAGGATATCCGATGACTGCCTCTTCTGCCGTACTTGAACAAGCCGCGCTCTCTGTAGCCGCCCATCGCCGCATTAAACGCTGGTTGACCTTGACGCCCTGCATCCCGTCCCGCCTGTCGTTTGATGACGATACGGGTCTTGTGTTCAAGGCTGAAAATTTTCAAAAAACCGGGTCGTTTAAATTTCGGGGCGCCATGTCAAAACTGACATCCCTATCGACAGATGTGCCCGCGATCACCGCATCGTCTGGCAATCATGGGCTGGCACTTGCCACAGCAGCGCAGATGACTGGTCATGATCTAACCGTGGTTTTGCCCGAAACAGTCGCACGCGAAAAGCTGTCTCGGATAAAAGCACTTGGGGTTAAGACCATTTTGCATTCAAACGATTCCGGGCTTGCGGAACAACATGCGCAAAAACTGGCCAAAGAACAGGGCATCATCTATTGCTCTCCCTATAATGATCCGCAGGTCATCGCGGGACAAGGAACGATTGCGCTGGAACTGCTGCAACAGCTGCCCCAGCTTGATGTGGTCTATGTGTCTATCGGAGGCGGCGGCCTGATTTCAGGCATCGGGGCTGTGCTTAAGGCCTTTTCGCCCTCCACCCGTCTTGTCGGTGTCAGCGCGCGCAATTCTGCCGAATTGGCCGCCAGTATTCGGGCCGGTCATAGCATCCAAGTAACGCATAGTGATACTTTGGCCGACGGCTGCGCTGGCGGTGTCGACCAAGGCTCAGTCACTCTGCCGCTGGGCCGCGAAGTTATCGATGAATTAATCGACTGCACCGAGGACGAGATCGCCGAGGGTATCCGCCACATGGCTTGGAGCGAAAAAATGCTGGTCGAAGGGTCTGCCGGATTGGCACAGGCGGCCTGGCAGGCGGATGCCCCCAAACGCACCAATAAAGTCAGTGCTGTGGTTCTATGCGGTGCGAACTTTGATCGCGACCGGATCGCTCCGATCATTGGCTCTATGCCCTGATCGTATTTGGCCAGCCGGGGTAGCATCACGCGGTCAAATAGGCCGCTCCTTTTTTTAATTTCCACATAAATTTCCATTTTCTAAAGGCAAAGTGATGAAATATCCTTGTCGGCAATCATACGAGCGGCGTGAGTGCGTAGGCGAAAAGTGCAGCTCAGGCCGTTCATAAAAAAACGGCCCTTGCCAAGCGAAGTGATGATGAAGCTTTGTTAAATTGCGACTTGATAGCCAAGCCGGTTTAGGGTGGGTGGGGCAAACCTTAACTTCTATGTCCAATTTTATTCATTTGGCTTGGTGAACTTTATTAACCGACCAGCTGGACCATCCTCCAAGACCCAAATGGCACCATCATGATCTATTTCGACTTCTCTTACTCTTTGGGACCAACTGAAGCGTTCAGCTTCAAATGGTTCTTCGTCATTAAATCCTATTCGCACCAGTGCCTTGCTTTTCAGCCCTCCCATGAATGCATTTCCATTCCATTCGGAAAATTCATCCCCGTCGTAAAAAATCAATCCTGAGGGCGCCACCGTTGGCACCCAATAGAGTTTTGGTGCCATGAAATCGGGCCTGGTTTGATGGGCAGGAATTTCTGCTCCATTATAATGGTTGCCTTCTGATACAATGGGCCACCCATAATTCGCACCTGCAACAATTAAATTAAACTCATCCCCATGTTTAGGGCCCATCTCGTGCGCCCAAAGCTGACCATTTTTATCAAAAGCAATCCCAAGCGCATTTCTATGGCCAACCGTCCAAAAGGTTTTTGCTAAATCGCCTTTATCCTGAAACGGGTTGTCGTTTGGGATCGTCCCGTCATCATTCAATCGGATAACTTTTCCCAATGCCGTATCCCATTTCTGTGCAGGGATTAATTCTTGCCGATCTCCAGAAGTTATAAAAATCTTGCCAGCGTGCTGAGTTCCGTCAAGACCAAACGCAAGTCTGTGGGAAAAATGTCCCTGTGATCGAGCGGGTGTTTGCCGCCAAATGATTTCAATATTGGTTAGGTATGCGCTATCTGACCTTTCCAAGGTTGCCCGCACCACGGATGCATATCGTGTTTTGCCTGCATCCTCTGAATCTATGTAAGAAATGTAGATTAGTTTATTTTGTTTGAAATTTGGATGAAGAACAACATCACCCAAGCCGCCTTGGCCACCCGCAAAGACCTTTGGAACTCCTGTTACTAAAGACTGTTCGCCATTCGTATTTACAAGCCAAAGCCTGCCAGATTTTGTGCTGACAAGCAGGTTTTTATCATCGATGAAAGACATAGCCCAAGGTCCGGAAAAACTATAAACAACCTTCCCTTCCAATTTGCTCCCAGCACTACCAGTGAGGATATTATCAGCCCCCGCCTGTGTAGCGAGTGTCATCAGGAACGCTATCAGTAAGGTGCGCATGGGGTTAATCGCCTTATGCTTTCAGTTTAAATTATCTGTGGATTAAAGATAATCATTATAATTTACCACTGGACCCGAAAATGAATGGAAACTTTCACCATCTTCGTAAGGTTCAACGTACAGCCTCATCATTTCGCTCACACGATTATCTCTGTTCATTATTTCAATAAAACTTTCGACACTATGATGTACGCCTACCAGAGCGTACTCGCCTGTACCCAGATCAATTATGTGATGCATAATATCGTCGAAGGGATAATCCCGTACATATTCTGCAAAAGCCTTAAACAGCGCCTCTTCTTTACCTTCTTTTGGTCGGAAGCGTATACAATTGATCATTCCAGCCATATTTATTTCCCTTGATTTGCCTAAGAATAACGCCGCAGCAACTTTATATGCATTTGGCTGTTAGTAGTATGACAAGAACCGTGCTTCGGCAAGTTTTCAGCCCCTTTTTGCGGAGCAAGAGTCATCAGCAATGCTGTGCGCAAAGGGTTACTGTAATCAAACGTCAACTTCTGCCCATACTTTATATGGATCGAGTCCAGAACAATCATTTTTATTGATATGCATAAAAATAGGGTAAGCTACAGTTATAAGGTTTTCATCCATTCCATTTTCAGAAAGGGTGGTCATGATGTCTTCCTCTGTTTCTGCCTCCCAATGACAAAAGAAAAAGTCATCGGTTCCTACCCAAGTTGCAATGCATTGCGCTTTCGGGAAATCCCATCGTTCCACCCATTCATAGTCTGTGCGAACCGTATTTTTTAAACTTTCAAAAGCATTTTTCTTTGCCAAGTCGCTTTTGTAGGTATGGATTGCCATAAAAGTTTTGCGAGCCATCAGTATACTCCAGTGATTTGGACCAGAATAGCGTCACACAAAAATATGTGAAGTCTGTTAAACTTAAAGATATTTCTAATTTATGGTAACAATATTACTGAATAAAGTAATTTATTGCTTCAAAACAATAAGTTAAAATTTTATTTATAGCAAACAGACAGGCATTCGAACCCTAGAGGCGGTCTTCCGCCTACACACTTTCTAGGCCTGCGCCTTCGACCACGCAGCCACCTGTCCAATGGCCAGCCTTTTAGCCGTTGCTTGATATGCGAGCGCTCAAAGATGGAATGATGAGCCGCAAAAAAACCGAAGTTACAGCGCAGATTTTGCGCGGTCTTGGGGCAGAGAGATTTATGTTTGATCCCACTGGTCTACCATTGGCGGGTGCCAAAGAAGTGATGCGCATCACAGAGCCAAAAACGAGGCTTTTTTACATCAAAGCCCAGTGATTTCGCACCACCGCGAAACAGCCGCGATACCAACGCAATACCGACATGCCATTTTCGGCTTTAATCGTAGCTGCGTTGATCTTCGATCACCAGACCATCGCGGGGCAATCCGCCGGGGCGGATCAGCTCAATCTGGCCCTTTAGTTTGAGCGTTGAGGCCACGGTTGTTTCATAATGTGCCGCGTCTGTGGCCTCGGTTTCGATCTGCACAGTCATCGCATCCATTTCGCCTTCACGGCGCGCAATCACCCGCGCACGCGCGACTTCGGTATGCGCATCGACCAGCGCTGCCACCTGTTCAGGGCGCACAAACATGCCTTTGATTTTGGTGGTTTGATCGGCGCGGCCCATCCAGCCTTTGATGCGCATATTGGTGCGCCCGCACGGGCTTTGGCCCGGCAGAACAGCGCTTAAGTCCCCGGTTGCAAAACGAATTAACGGATAGTCGGGATTAAGCGTGGTAACCACAACTTCGCCCACTTCCCCCTCAGGGACCGGATTTCCAGTGCCCGGGGTGACGATCTCAACCAGCACGCCTTCGTCCACAATCATGCCCTCCATCGCGGGGCTTTCGTAAGCAATATTGCCCAGATCAGCAGTGGCATAACTTTGCAGACAGGTGATCCCGCGATCGGCGTATTCCGCCCGTAGCGACGGGAACAGTGCGCCGCCGCCGACAGCCGCCTTGGTGATCGATAGCCGCTCGCCCATTTGCGCGGCCTTATCTAGGATCACCTTGAGATAATCTGGCGTTCCTGCATAAGCGGTGCAGCCAATATCAGCCGCCGCACGCACTTGTAATTCGGTCTGTCCAACCCCCGCCGGCACCACCGCCGCCCCCACTGCACGCGCGCCGCTTTCAAAGATTATGCCAGCAGGCGTGAGATGATAGCCAAAACAGTTTTGGATAATATCACCTTTGCCGATACCCAATGCATGCAAGACACGCCCCATTCGCCACCAGTCTTTATCGATGCCGCCCGGTTCGTAAATTGGCCCAGGAGATTGAAAAATATGGGAAAAATCAGAGGTTTTTAGGGCGTTGAAGCCGCCCAAAATATTTCCCGCTGTTTGAGCCCTGGTCAAATCGGATTTTCGTAGAACAGGAAGTGAGGCCAATTGAGTGCAAGAAGTGATTTCCTTTGGGTTTACAGCGGCAAGGTGGGAACAATACCCAATAAGGGACTGAGCTTGAGAAATTTGGCGCGGAAGAGTATCCGACAAATCAGCGGCGCGCTGATCGTTGCTGCGCGTTTCCAAATTATCAAAAAAACTCATAATTCTGCCTTTTCTTATCAACCAAGCCAACGTTTGCGCCGGCGATAGGACCGTACATCGCGAAAGCTTTTTCGACCTTCTTCAGACATTCCCAAATAAAATTCTTTAACGTCTGGATTTTCTCGTAGTTCTTCTGCTGGGCCATCCATCACTACACGGCCCGACTCTAATATATAACCGTAATTTGCATAACGCAGAGCGGCGTTCGTATTCTGTTCTGCCAAAAGAAAGGTCACTCCTTCCTTTTCATTTAGATTTTTGACAATATCAAATATCTGTTCTACCAACTGCGGCGCAAGACCCATGCTAGGTTCATCAAGTAAAATCATCTCTGGTCTTGACATAAGTGCCCGACCGATGGCGCACATTTGTTGTTCGCCTCCTGAGGTATAGCCAGCCTGACTTTTGCGCCGTTCTTTCAATCGAGGAAAATACTGATAAACCATTTCAAGGTCATCATTAATCGCAGTTTTACCATCACGGCGGGTATAAGCCCCAGTCATCAGATTTTCTTCAATCGTCAAATGCTCAAAACAGTGCCGCCCTTCCATAACCTGGATTACGCCGGACTTCACCAAAGCCGCTGGATTCAAATTAGCAATCGGCTCATTCCTATAGGTAATTGTACCTTTGGTGACTTCACCACGCTCGGAATGTAGTAGGTTTGATATGGCCTTCAAAGTAGTTGTTTTTCCGGCTCCATTACCTCCAAGTAAAGCGATGATCTTGCCCTTCGGCACCGCAAGGCTGACCCCTTTCAAGACTAAGATTACGTGATTGTATATCACTTCGATGTTGGTTACTTCCAACAGATTTTCAACGTTTTCCGTATTGTCCAACATGCCGCACCTTATTGCAGAATTGTAGAAATATAAATTAGTAGTCTCTGGCTCTTTTGAGCCAGAGACCTTTTTTAGAACTAGTTGCACCGCTCGGTGATGTTATTTTCAGCGGCATAAGCTGCTGAATCCTCATCAATCAACCGACCAACAACATCCATATCAGCGCCGGCGAAATCGGTGATCAATGACCACTTCTTCGCCTTTGCATCCCATTGCTGAACAGCCGAAATCATAGGACCACCGTGGTTTTCACAGCTTACTTCGAAACTTGGGCCAAAGTTTGGAAGACCAATTTCAGCCATCCTCTCTTGGGTGATTTTCAAAGCTTCCAAGCCATCCCGCATGTCCTCTGAGGTGATGTCCTTTCGACCTGAAATCTCCTGCGCTGTCCGAGCAGCTTCAGCTGCCAGCATGCCGGCATATAGACCGCGGCTATACAGAACTGTCCCTGCATGTTCACCACTGGCTTTGCCGGTGTCATAGAGATACTTTTTAAGATCATCATAAAGTGGATAGTCTGATCCAGTGTTATGCAAAGCCAGGGCTTTGTACCCATGAGCCGCATCCCCAGCAGGCAGTACGTCCTGCTCTGAGCCAGACCACCAAATGCCAATAAAGTTTTCCATTGGGAATCGCATATTAGCAGCTTCCTGCAAAGCGACTTGGTTCATAACGCCCCAACCCCACATAGTGACATAATCGGGTCTCTCGCGGCGAATTTGCAGCCATTGCGACTTTTGTTCTTGGCCTGGGTGATCAACAGCCAGAAGGGTCAACTTAAACCCATGCTTTTCAGCCAACGCTTCAAGCGTACGGATAGGCTCTCTGCCATAGGCTGAGTTGTGGTACAGAAGCGAAATTTTCTTGCCCTTGATATCACCATTATTCATATCGAGAATGTGGTTGATAACTGCTGATGCACCGGTCCAATAATTACCCGGGAAATTGAATACGTGGCTGAAGACCTTACCATTAGCAGCAGATGTTCGACCATAACCCATCGATAAAATAGGAATGCCATCGGCGGTGGCTTTTGGAATCAACTGATAGGTAATTCCAGTTGAAAGCGGTTGATAGACCAGTGAACCCATGCCTTTGGTGGATTCATAGCACTCCACTCCTTTTTCTGTATTATAGGCCGTTTCGCATTCGGGTACTGATGTCATTACGCCACCAATTCCACCATCACGCTCGTTCAATAGCGCGAAATAGTCTACATACCCATCTGCATAGGGGATCCCATTCGGACCATATGCACCAGTACGATAATGGAGACCTGGGAATACCAGATCAGCCAGAACTGGCCCTGCAGCAAGCGTGCCAGCCAGTGCAGCAATTGCTAGTTTGGTTAGTTTCATGTCGAGTTCCTCCCTAAGGTTGACATAAAGTTATGCGCTTTTGATCGCGCAGAAATTTTGGCCCTAATGCGGAAAGGGCCAAAGTCTTAGTTTTTCTTTTGCAATACGCCAGAGCTGAGCGATTCCATGTGGTTCAAGTATTAAAAACAGGACGATGAGGCCGCCAACAATGACAAATTCAAAATGTGCCGCCAGATCAGGTGCCCATCCAAATTGACCAACCATTATATTCTTCAGCAATACAGGCATCAGAACCATGAAAGCCGCACCAGCAAAAGATCCAAACATCGACCCCAACCCACCTATAATTATCATAAATAGGATTAGGAAAGACTTGCCCACACCAAATGCTTCTCCGACTTCAACAGATCCAAGATACACTGAAAAAAGCAAGGCTCCAGCAACTCCAACATAGAACGAGCTGGCCGCAAAAGCTGTTAGCTTCGTGCGAAGAGGGTTGACCCCAATAATCTCAGCGGCAATGTCCATATCGCGGATCGCCATCCATTTACGGCCATTCACGCCCCGTGTCATGTTTCTTGCAATCCATGCTAGGAAAAGAACAAAACCAAGACAAAACAGATAGCTTATTGCAGGGCTGACTTCCGCTCCCGTGATGGGCTGTCCGAAAATTGTGCGCTCAGGAGCTTTAATCATTCCGGTTGCGGAGTAATTGTAAAACCAAGGCACCCTGTTAAACAGCCAAACCAAGAAAAACTGGGCCGCCAGCGTCGCAACTGCGAGGTAAAAGCCTTTTATCCGTAAACTGGGCAACCCGAAAAGCAGACCAACAAGTGCGGTGACACCGCCAGACAGCAAAATAACGATAACCATGCTCATATCAGGAAAGGCGGTCATCAATTTATAGGAAGCATATGCCCCAACTGCCATAAATCCACCTGAACCAAGGCTGACCTGACCGCAATATCCAGTCAAAATGTTCAATCCAATGGCTGCTATGGAGTAAATCAGAAAAGGCAAAATAACTGCATTTACCCAGTAATCATTGATTATTAAAGGCACCACTAACAGTGCCAGAGCAAGCAAAATGAAATATCCCACACGATCAAAAACAATTGGAAAAGTTTGCTGATCTTGGCTGTAGGAAGTCTTAAAGTCTCCTGATTCACGGTACAACATCGCTACACCCTCTCAATAATTTTTTCGCCGAATAGACCTTGTGGTCTAAACACAAGGAATAACAGCGCAAGCATATAAGCAAACCAGTTTTCAGTTGCACCACCCAGATAGGGCGCACCGATTAGAAACTCGAACATCTTCTCACCAACCCCTATCATCAACCCACCGATGATCGCGCCGGGTATTGACGTAAACCCACCCAGCATCAAAACGGGTAATGCCTTTAGAGCAATTAAGGATAGAGAAAACTGCACCCCTGACTTGGAGCCCCACATGATACCTGCAATCAATGCGACGAAACCCGCAATGGACCAGACTATAACCCAAATTGTACGAAGGCTGATTCCCACTGACAGCGCAGCCTGATGATCGTCGGCGACCGCGCGCAATGCACGTCCGGTTTTAGTGTATTGGCTAAACATCACAAGACTAGACACTAAAATCAGAGCCAGTATGGCAGCGACTATGTCCAGATTATCCAGATAGAAACCATAGAAATTTTCCCCGCCAAGAAATGCAGTGCTTTCCTCAATCCAGAAATTGCCGCCCTGCGGGATACCGACATCTAGTTTCTTAATATCAGACCCCCACATAAGGTCGCCAAACCCTTCCATAAAATAAGCCAAACCAATGGTTGCCATAAACAAGATGATAGGCTCTTGATTGACCAAATGTTTGAGAATGAGAAATTCGACGACATAAGCAAAGCAGATCATCACCAAAAGTGTAAACGCAATCGCTAAAAACGCTGGCATATGCCACCCAAAATGGTGCAGATCAGTGCCAAAAATCGCGTTGATTAGATGAGCAAAGGGAACCTGGCCGTTTTGAAATCCAACTAGTGTCAAAGCCGCAAAAAGAGCCATAACTCCTTGCGCATAATTAAAAATTCCAGATGCTTTGAAGATCAGAACAAAGCCAAGCGCGACAAGCGAATACATCACACCGGCCATCAGACCGTTGATAAACACTTCAACGCCATAATAGAACTCAGCTGGCATCACATCCCCCGCTCTTGATATTGATTATATTTTTAATCATGTGAGACCCCCAAATATGCATCTATAACAGCTTGATTTGAGCGCACTTCCTTAGGGGTTCCATCACCAATTTTCTTGCCGTAATCCATTACTACGACACGATCGGCTATATCCATAACAACGCCCATGTCATGTTCAATCAATGCGATCGTGGTTCCAAATTCGTCATTCACATCAAGAATAAACCGGCTCATATCTTCTTTTTCTTCGACGTTCATTCCCGCCATTGGTTCATCTAAAAGCAGTAATTTTGGTTCAGCAGCAAGTGCCCGCCCCAGTTCCACTCGCTTTTGCAGCCCATAGGGCAGACGGCCAACAGGTGTTTTGCGAATTGCTTGAATTTCAAGGAAATCAATGATCTTTTCGACCATGGCAGCGGAATAGAGGGTAAGCACGTG
>CABXKH010000055.1 GCA_902512685.1 Paracoccaceae bacterium
AGCGGATTGATTTGCTGATGATCCCCAAAGTTGGATGTGCGGCCGATATATATGCGGTTGATGCATTGGCAACCGCCATTGAACAGGCCAAAAACCGCAAAAAGCCGGTGGGGTTTGAGGTGATTATCGAAAGCGCCGCAGGCATTGCGAATGTACAAGAGATTGCCGCCGCCAGCCCTCGGCTTGAGGCGATGTCATTGGGGGCGGCAGATTTTGCGGCCTCGATGGGGATGGCGACCACAGGCATTGGTGGCACGCAGGAAAATTATTACATGATGCGCGAAGGCGAAAAGCATTGGTCAGACCCTTGGCACTGGGCCCAAGCTGCGATTGTGGCAGCATGCCGAAGCCATGGGGTGTTACCGGTTGATGGCCCGTTTGGGGATTTTTCTGACGATGAGGGTTTTCGGGCCCAATCCTTGCGCTCGGCCACGCTGGGCATGGTTGGTAAATGGGCAATCCACCCCAAACAGGTGGCGCTTGCCAATGAGGTTTTTACCCCCTCTGAGGCAGCGGTTGCGGAAGCGCGCGAAATACTAGCAGCGATGGAAACCGCCAAGGCCAATGGGGAAGGCGCCACAGTTTATAAAGGCCGCTTGGTGGATATCGCGTCGATTAAACAGGCCGAGGTCATTGTTCGCCAATCCGAAATGATCGCCGGTTAAGCGCACCTTATCGGGGCCATGGGCTTTTATAACGGTCGAATTCTCGCGAAATTTGCAGCGAAATCGTGAATTTTCGTTGCACCTCGGTGTCTAAAACCCCATATAGAACTGGTTCAGTGGGAGCCGAGCATGACGCATTATCTTGAGTTTGAAAAACCGCTTGCAGAAATTGAAGGCAAGGCAGAAGAGCTGCGCGCGATGGCGCGGCAAAACGAAGAAATGGACGTTGAGGATGAAGCCAAGGCGCTTGATACCAAAGCTCAAGAATTGCTTAGCGAATTGTATAAATCGCTTACTCCATGGCGAAAATGCCAGGTGGCGCGGCATCCCGAACGGCCCCATTGCAAAGATTATATCGCTGCGCTGTTTACCGAGTTTACGCCTTTGGCGGGGGATCGCAACTTTGCAGACGATCACGCGGTGATCGGCGGCTTGGCGCGCTTTAATGATCAACCTGTTGTGGTGATTGGCCATGAAAAGGGCCACGATACCAAAAGCCGCATCGAGCGAAATTTTGGCATGGCGCGGCCCGAAGGCTACCGTAAAGCCATCCGGTTGATGGAGATGGCCGACAAATTTGGCCTGCCTGTGATTACACTGGTGGATACTCCGGGCGCATATCCCGGAAAAGGCGCAGAAGAGCGCGGCCAATCCGAAGCGATTGCCCGTTCAACAGAGAAATGCCTGCAAATCGGGGTGCCTTTGGTGTCGGTGGTGATCGGCGAAGGCGGTTCGGGCGGAGCAGTTGCCTTTGCCACGGCAAACAGGGTCGCCATGTTAGAACACTCGGTCTATTCGGTGATCAGCCCAGAGGGCTGCGCGTCGATTCTGTGGAAAGACGCCGAAAAAATGCGTGAGGCTGCAGAGGCGCTGCGTTTGACTGCGCAGGACTTGGAAAAGCTTGGCGTCAATGACTGTGTGATCGAAGAACCGTTGGGCGGGGCACATCGAAACCACGACGCCACATTTGAAGCCGTGAGAACAACATTGGGCGCGCTTCTTAATGATCTTTCCGGCAAAGATGCAGATGCTTTGCTTAAAGATCGCCGCGAGCGGTTTTTATCGCTTGGATCAACTGGCTTGGCGGCTTAAGCGGCCAACATCCTTAGACTTTGAGTGACATCCGAACGCACGGCCAGCCTTAGGCCGGGCTCATCACCAGCACGCAAAGCTGCAAGAATGACTTTGTGAAAATGCGGCGGGGCCTTGCGCTGCAGTTTGCCGTACAGCAGTCGCATTGTGGGACCCAATTGAAGCCAAACCGTTTCGGCCATTGCAAGCATTGCCGGTGCTTGAGCGCGCAAATAAAGCGTGCGATGGAATTCCAAATTTGTGCGTATATAGGCAACCGCATCATGATCACTGACAGCTGTTCCAATCATGCCGTTAATCGCAGTAAGCCGATCAATCAACGCCAGATGCGCGCGCGGCAAAGCCCGACTGGCCAATTCAACTTCTATTAATGAGCGCAGGGCGGACAGCTCTTCGATTCTTTCGTTGTTGAGCTCAGGGGTAGAGACCCGACCTGAGCTGGACACCGAAAGTGCACCTTCTGCCACAAGCCGGCGCACCGCCTCGCGTGATGGGGTCATAGAGACCCCAAATTCTTCGCCAATTCCACGAATGGTCATGGCTTGGCCGGGCTGGATCTGCCCCAGCATGATCCGGTTGCGAAGCCCGCGATAGATATGCTCATGCGCAGAGGCTGACGATTCGGGAAGTTTTAGGGGATGTGCCATTCCCTATTTGTGATCACAAAACCCCATGGCGTCAATCCACAAAGCGATAGCGATGTAATTCGGCGCCCTTATCCCGCAACCAAGCGCGTGCTGGCCGGTAATCACCATAGAGCCGTTCAACCACTGCCCAAAACTGCTTAGAATGGTTCATTTGCTCAAGATGGGCCACTTCATGAGCCGCCACATAGTCCAAAACGTCCTGCGGTGCCATCACCAGTCGCCATGAAAACATCAATGCGCGATCTTGGCTGCACGATCCCCACCGCGAGCGTGTGTCGCGCAAAGATAGCCTGCAGTAGTCCTGTCCCAGTTGTCCTGCATAAAAATCGGACTTTTGCGTCAGATGATCTCGTGCCAAAGTTTTAAGGTACCCAAGAACACGCGCAGCAGGATTAGATCTGTTTTCCGGAACAAAAAGCTGATCCTCTTGGTGCCAAATCCGGCTGGTCGAGGACTTAGCCAAAAATACCCTGCGGCCAAAAACCGGGATTTCCGAGCCAATCTGTACCTTTATCGGAGCGGGAACGCGGATGATATTCTGTCTAAGCCAGGCTTCTTTTTCAAAAACAAAGGCTTCTATCTTACGTGGGGAAACACGGTTTGGTGCGCTCAGTGTTACCCGGCCATCTAGCGATGATACCCGCAGACTCAAGCGTTTGGCCCGTGCGGATTTTTTAACGCTCACAGCGATCTGGGGGGGTCCTGGAATGAAAATTGTGGTCATTTATCCTTGGTTCCCCATGAAAAATCACATTCCTTCACATTTCACCGTTAATGCCTTTGACACGCTGGCTTTGTTATGGCAGGAGGCGCTGATTGTCGACAAGAGCAAAAGTTTAAAGGGAAATAACCAATGCCCAAGGAAGAATGGGGTGTAAAGCGCGTATGTCCAACCACTGGCAAGCGATTTTACGACCTGAACAAAACCCCGATCGTCAGCCCCTACACGGGCGAAGCCGTCCAACTTGACACTTCCAAAACCCGGATGATTGCCGCAGATAACGAAGATATGTCTTCCGTGCGCGCCAAAGAGTCCGAGATTGAAACAGAAGAAGTTGTTTTGGACGATGAAGACGTAGATGTAGATCTCGGGGATGATGTGTTGGATGATGATGATGAGGAGGATAGCGTACCTCTGGAAGACATCGCCGATATGTCAACAGACGACGACGAGGGCTAACGCCAAAGCGCCAAGATAGATGTGCGGGGTGATTTTCCGCTTGATCCCACCCCGCGCATTGCCTAGATACTTTTTGACGATCAAACGTCGCACGGGGCCTTAGCTCAGCTGGGAGAGCGCTACAATGGCATTGTAGAGGTCAGGGGTTCGATCCCCCTAGGCTCCACCAACACCCTATATTGTACAGAATAACCATAAATAACCCATATTTTATTGACTTACAAGCCTTGTAAGCCTACATTCAGTACTGTGTAGGGGCATATATAGGGGTATAAATAGGGGCATATGGGTAAGTATCCAGACGCAACAGTAATACCATTATCAGGAAAAAGTGGCTGGTATGCTAACGTAACAATACCGCAAGAGCTTAGACCGTTTTTCAATAACCAATCTCAAAAGAAACTAAAAATCAGAGCTGCTAATACGAAAGCAGAGGCATACGATCTGCGCAGAGAAGCTGAAGCTCAAATACATTTAATGTTTGATGAAGCAGACTTAGCAAATCATCCATTACCTAAAGCAGCAAATGCTTTGCAAGAAATGTTAAAGGACGGAGTGCAATGGGAGCCAAAGGATTGGTTTGATCCTGTCAGGCGTTGGGATGCAGAAGATGATGTACGGAGTAGGGCAGGTAAAGCCATTGCCACTTTTAATAAGATAGGAAAACAAGAAACAACTACTGATAGAGTTGCCACTGCTTTTTCTGAGCTTGATCTCCCATATCTCTCACCCGAAGAGATTAAACAGGATTTGATAGAGGTTGGTGATTATGAGCAAGAGTTATTTGATTCGGCTAACACTTATTTAGAATCTAAAATTAGACCCCTCTATGATACTTTTAGAATAGAGTTTAGAAAAATATCTGAAGAGAAGTTAGTTCCGATAACAAGAGGAAAGCCGTTCTCAGAGGTAGCAGAAGAATACCATGCTTCAGATTTGTTTAGGCGTAATAAGAAATCAAACGAGCTTAAACGGCAGAGAAGTATGAATAAAGAAATAAGGGCTGTAGAGTTGTTCAAGTCTTGGGCATCACCTGCAATCACCATAGACGAGTTTGGTCGTAAACTTGCTACAGATTACATGGAGGCTTTGGCAGAAAGATCGTCAGGCTTAATAGACTTCAGAGGCAAAGCTCCTTCCAATGATACGATACAAGGTAAGTTCTCTGCTATCACTAATGTATTGGATTGGGCAGTCCGTAACGAATACATTTCTCCACCTAATCCATGGAGCAATATTAATTTTGGAGGCTACGGAGAAGCCAGAAAATCTTACAGAGATTGGACGGAAGAAGAACTTCAGAGAGTATTTTCTTTAAATATGCCGCAACAAGATTTTCTTTGCTTTGCTATCCTAGCTTGTACTGGTGCTAGGCTAGATGAAATAGCTCTTCTTGAGTGGGAACAGTTTGAGGAGGGTTTAAGCAAAGCAGGTAAAACAGTGCATTGGATTGATACAACGGATGCCATTGTTAAGAACAATCCTTCAAGACGATTGATACCAATACTTCCAAAAGTTGCAGAGCTAATTAAACAGTATCCAATAGGATTGAATAAAAAGGAGCCAAACCGTTTGTTTACTTGGCCTAAAGACGCAGACGGTAAGGCAGAGAATAAAGCCTCAAGAGATTTGATGAAACATTGCCGTAAAATCTCAACGGATGATGACTTTGCAGTTCATGGATTGCGGCATACTGTTACCACTATGCTCCGTATTGAGAGGATGGATTGGGAAACTAGAGAGTTCATGATGGGTAGAGGCGGCAAAGGTGAGGGTGCGAACTACGGTAAGGCTGTCCATATTGATGGTTTATTAGACATGATGCGAGACTTGGATACTTCATTTCTTGATGGTCAGAGAGCCATAACGAAGCAATGAAGAGGAGCTTCTTGTATAGTAGTAGGTTTGGCACTGGCTGTTTATTTACCCTCTAGCACTCATTGGATTGCTGGTGGTGCTACCATTTAGTTCTCTATTTTTTGAGGAAGAATATATTGATCTTATATTAATTTGTACTGACGATTACCCTTGTTTTGATCAAGGAGATCAGGGCTAAGACAATTTTTTATTTATATAATCTTTAATTTGATTGGCAAAGTAAGATGCTTTAAAGCACCTCATCTTAACTAAGGTATTTCCAAAATATAAAATTATAATGTCTGTTGTTAAAGTTTTCTCTACCTCAACATTTGTAATATCCTCAAGTGGGATAACAAATTCTTTTAGATTGCCCATCACTTCCTTGTTTGCCCAATTTGCATAGATTTTAATCTTATCCTCAGTTAACTCACAAGAACCACCAACCCAAGTCCCACCCAATAATTTTGACACAGCAGATACTGCAACATATGTTGTTGGTTGCATAAAACTAATCCAAGTTTGAACATGAGCATCAGAGCATTGAAAGTTTATGCCTTTTTTGATCATCAATCATTTTTCCACTTATCTAGTTTAGCCAGTGCCTCTGTAGGGTTGCGAGTAATACGGCTGACTGCAAATTTGTTTAAACCAATATCTCTAGCTATCTGATTTACTCCAGTACCACTGTCAAACATTTCCATAATCTGATGGACTTGCTCCTCTGTATAGGATGGCTTTCGACCTCTGTAGGTTTTATCATTTGTAGCCTTTGCATGAGCAATACCTGCCGCCTGTGCTTCCTTCATGGCTATTGCTTGTGCCTCTGCCATCGCTGACATAAAAGAAAGCATTGCATCCCTGACAGCCTTGCTCATGGCATCTGGTGGCTTTGCATCAAAGATCATACCATTGATAACGGTCTTGATGGTTACGCCCTTATCCAAGAACAAACGGATGTTCTTTTGAATATCATCATAGTTGCGCCCTAGCCTATCAATCCAACGGCAAACTAAAACATCGCCATCCCTCAAAAGATCAAACAACCTTTTACCGTTGTCTCTTTCAGCCAATGGTATTTGTACCCCTGATACACCTGCATCCTCTACGACATCATCAATAATAAAACCTGCTTGTTTGGCTTGTTCTAACTGATGCTGAATAGACTGTGATGCTGTACTCGTCCTTCCATAAAATACTGTTCTACTCACTAATCTTCCTCCTGTAGCATATAGATCAGTAGCATATATATTGTAGCATATGGATGTTTGTCAACCCTAGTGCTACAGGGTACTTTACAGTGAGGTAGTGGTACTAGATTATACCTGTGTGCTACATTTATTTATCTTCTGCACTGGCTCTATAACACTGAGTTGTTTCTTCAGTACCACTTTCACCTGAACCAGAAGGTGGAGTTACTTTGCAAAATAAACAGCTTTTTTTATTCTTACATTACTGTGTTTGATAATGTCGTAATCTTTCATTATCACATGATAGGAAGCACCTTTTGCTATTATTGTACCATTATAAGGCTCCTCAAAACTGAAATCCGTTGATAAGCTCTCGATATGAAAAACCTGTCTCTTAAAATCTGTTTGGTGATTGCGGCACTCTTTGGAAGTGCAGTTGGTGTTTCTGCGGACCATTATCCCGGGTGTCCTGATGGAGTTTTTCATTATTGTTTTACAACCTATACCTATCCAAATGGCGTCACGTACATAGGCAACTTTATTAATGGACGTAAAACTGGAAGTGGCATCTTTATCTATACGAATGGCGTCAAATACGTTGGTGAGTGGCGGAATGAAATAGCACACGGAGAAGGCATTTATTACTTTCCAGATGGCAAGATACTTGAGGGCATTTTTTGGAACGGCGGATTTCAATATTCACAAAAGACTCGTTTCTCAAATAACCGATTTGTTCTTCGCATGATGTTTGTCGGACTTTTGTGGGAAAAGCGGAAGCAACTCCAATCAAACCTGAAAGATTTAGGTTTCTACAAATCGTCTGTAGACAGTCTCTACGGAAAAGGGACTGAAGGTGCATTGACGGCATACAATAAACAAAATCTGAATGGTGCTGACTTAAATAAATATGAAAACGTTGAAAACCTTATCAACGCTGTTTTGGGACTGAAACCTGCACCAAAAGCAGTCCCCGATAGTAAATCCGATGATACATATAAGGTCGCATCAGGTTCTGGTTTTTATGTCTCAGATCAAGGACACATCATAACCAATCATCATGTGATTGATGGTTGCAGAGATATGAAAGTTCATTCCAAAGGTAATGTTCTGGAAACCAAAAAAATTGCAGATGATCGGCGCAATGATTTAGCACTTCTTAAGATATCAGAAACTCCAAAACACGTATTTGCACTAAGCACAGAAAGTCCGTTTCCTTTGCAAGAGATTGTGGTTGCAGGATACCCTTTCGGAGACAAAGTAAGTTCTACGATAAAGTTTACTCAGGGTGTTGTGAGTTCAATAGCGGGTCTAGGTAATGATTATTCCCAAATACAAATAGATGCAGCACTGCAACCCGGCAACTCTGGTGGTCCAATTTTGGATGAATATGGAAATGTTGTTGCAGTTGCAGTAGCAAAATTAAGTCTGAAAAAGATTTTAAAAGACTATGGAGTCGTTCCAGAGAATACCAACTTTGGCGTCAAAGCATCGGCAGTTAGAAACTTGATGGAAGGTAATGGAGTTTCTTTTAAGTCTCCCAATACAGAAACTATCTCCAAAAGAAATCTAAGTCAGATTGCAACTGACGGCACTGTATTCCTGACATGTTGGATGACGATGGCACAGATTGAAAAGATGAAAACAAAGAAAGTGTTTTTCAGCAATTTGGATTAGTCCGCAACGCATCTCAAACGCTTCGTACATCTGGCTCTTCTCAAACTTCACCAGACGTAATATTATCACCGTAGTGGTTGGGCAAAGAAGTCACTGGAACCATCGCATTATGTTTGCAGTGGTTGCACTATATTTAAAAGTGGTGGCTCTTGTTACGTTTCAACTGGATCATGTTTTAAGACTTATGAGATCCTCCAGATTAGAACAGAACCTAGTTTATGTTTGGCGTATATAATCTCACCCTACACCCTTCTAGAAAAGAACCGTCAAGTTCGTAATGTATGGCTTGGTATTAGGTTAGACAGACTTTGCACAACGAGGACTACTTTGCTTTTTAGGTAGGGGGTGCGAGAGCCAGTGCCACCCTATGGGTAATATATATACAGGCTCTGCCACAGATGGGTTTATCGTCTTGGGGAGCTCCTTGTACGTCTTGGTGCGAACTGTATTGGTACTTTTTTGTAACTGGCATTTACTCTTGGCTTTGGATCATCGTCAGGGATCCACCTACTGCGTAACGGCTTGGCGGCAGGTGGTTTCTCTAATGCTCCAGTAGCCTTTATTGGCGGCTTAATCATTGAGTTTCAGACTTTCCAGTATCTTATCTTTCAACTCTTCTGCTTTATCTTGGGCGTTGGATACTGTGGCTTTGGCGTCCACTGGTTCACCAGACTTTGAGTAGGAATCCTGAACTCCTTTTATTATTTTATCCCTCGTATTCTTCTTTGGCTGTTCCTCAATAGGCTCTGCATCTTGGAGGACGTCTGCAATGATTTGTTGGAGATGGAAGGATAGTTTTGGGTACATTTTACGAGTGAGATCAATATAAGGCTCCTTTGGTTTGGATGGTCTTAAATCTCCAAAAGAGTGAGCCGTTTTAACGAACTGTGCCGTTTGTACTACAAGACCCAACTCCTGTTCAGTCAGGCTTTGCAGCCGTTGTTCTAATGATCTTGGCTTCCCTTCTAACTTACCAAATGCTTTTCTGGTTGCTGCTAATATATCGTTTTCTTTTCTCATTGTTGGTGCTGCTAATCCATTTGCCATTAATTTTTACTCCTTATGGTTTGTATAGATTTGTAGTCAGAGACACTGGTTACCCCAGTTGTCCGTATTTTTCGTTACTAAAGGCTTTTCCACACTATCCCACTGACACCTTATCAGTAACATTTCATATTATTTTCAGTGATTTAGGTGGTAATTAAGCCAAGTGATTATGGTTGAAGAACCGCCCAAGTGTTGTTTTTGTTAACCACTTTATAGTGGTAAGATAGGTCAGTATCTATTACCTATATTAATATTCTTTTCCTGAGAGGAAAGTAGTCCAGCCCTCGCCTTTGTCTGGATCAAATAGATAGATGGTTCGTTTAGGTTCGGGATCATACATATCTACACTTTTATGCACCCATATTCGATGGCTTTTATTTGTATCATCACCATCAAGTTTAATCTTGCGAGATCTAACAGGTTTGAAACCTGCACTTTTTAACGCACTCCTTGCGGCATAGGTATTGAGTTTCCATTTCTTAACTACCGACTCCAAGAAGAAAGCACAGTTTTTGAAATCATGTTGAAGGATCATTGTCACCCTATGCATTGCTTGGACTGCATTAGTTTCATCTTCCATCAACATTTGTTTGCTATCTGTCATTGGTGGTCTGCGGAAGTTAAATTTAGAAATGTCTAGAGCATGAAGATAGTTCAGCATTATTTGATAGCCGCCCTCCTCATTTAGCCATCTACAGAAAACATCATTGAAAAACTGGTGACTTTCAATCGCATTGGTATGATGCTTGGAAAAACAGGGTATAAAGAAACGCCTATCATTGTTCTCAACCCTAACTGGATACTCCTCATTAGAAGTCAGATATAAACCAAAATACTTTCTGTTATCACCTGCCACCTTATATTTCTCTTCGCCCCATCTGTCTTCCTGAGTTGCGGTTGCTTTGAGTTTTTCAGTGATAGTATTACGGTTGCTTTGAACAGCCTCCTCTACTTGGATCAGGGTTTTGGAGTATAATCTCTCTATATATTTACCTGTTAAATCTTGGAGAGATATTGCCGCATAGTTGGTTTTGCCGACAAGTTCTTTCATCAGAACATCTCCAACGAACCCTTTTCCAGTGCCATGCTCACCTCGTAAAACTAGCACAACGGTATTCGCACCAGATGGATCTTGGATACGTTGCGATAGCCAAGCCTCAAAATAATCTTGTTCTTTCGCCCTCGTATTATCATCTAAGACGCATAGGTTTTCTGGTGGCATTATCCTATCTAAATATTCTTGCCATATCTTTGGACGCACAGAAACTTTGGCAGTTGGCTGCAATACTGGTGGTTTATAGGTATTTCTAAACCAACTGTACTCGCACTCTATAAATGGTTCACTGGTGGATGGATCATACCTTTGTCCAATGGTAGTCGGTAATAAAAACACCGCAAACTCATTTAATACTGGGTGTAAATCCTCACCAAATCTGTTCTGCAAAACAAAGTGTACTTCCTGTTTCGTAGTCGGATGATCTTGGTCATTTCCAGAAAAGACCCTGAACAATAAAACCTTACCACCGTTACCTGATGTCTTATAATAATTACATCGTAGCCATTTCATTTGTTGGTTAAATATTTCGGGTACATATGTAAAACCTTGCCGTTGGGATGCCCTAATTACTTCGTCAAAATCTTCGACTTGGTTTCTTCTAAAAATAGTTTTGTTTTCCTGATGGTATTCGCAGTTATGTAGAACTGTTATTTTTTGATTTAGCATTATCTGCTTCCTTCTTCTTATTTGATCCATTGAGGATTAGGTCTTCAATCGTTTGACTGAAGTTCTTGCCTGATATTTCTGATTGAGATGACGCAAGTGCTAGAGCTTCATTGCCCAGATAAATACGCACCTGCTTTTTATTTAATATTTCCATGATTGTTGCCTCGTATTGGAAAATGTACCGCCACTGTGTCCAGTGGTTTGATGGGTACTGGTACAGCCATTACTGCCCAAACCTTAAAAACTTCTGATGCTTTTCAGGCTATTGAGGGCTGATAATGTTTGTTTGGAAGATGCTGTACCACCGTACCACTACTATAAAGGAGTTTGTTCACTACTTTAATTTTTCCATTAAACCTTCGGAGAGTAGCAACGAGCCTAGTGCTTTGTTGGCTCCATTTCTTGGTATTAGCATCTGCTTATCAACCAAGTTGTCGAACCATTTAATCATGCTCGTTGTTAGACCTGCTTCGGTTAAATTACCTTTTCTTCTAGTCGAAATATCAACAGTAGTATCTTCGTCAGCCGCAGTAACTAACATTGCTGCCAACAATTTATGATGATGACCCCAAAGTGAAGCCCTCCTTGTTGGCACAATACCAAAAGACCTCATTAATCCGACAATGCGTTCCGACTTATCATGGAACTGATTATCGTCATCTAGCAGTCTTGCTTTTGCAGTTTCGGCTAACTCAATGAACCTCATTGTCATGCTCCTTTTTCTCTGGGATAATTTTACCAAACCTATCCTCGCAGTAATCTCTCAAGGGTATCAAAATCTGTGGTTCAAATCCTTCTACTTCCCAGATTACTGCTGCTGTTGTTTTGATTGTAGAAGCCAGATTATTGTTTTGGGTTTTTGACTGAACCATCTTATTCAGAAGATCAGTGCTAGTTATTGGTCTGGCTGCGTACATACATTCAAAGCTGTAGGGCATATATGGGCGTAGCTTCGGATCAATTATTATATCCTCGCCATGCGCAGACATCTTCTGGCTTCGAATAAGACTAGGCTCACTTACATAACTTCTAAGTAAATCTCTTACTTTAAGCTGTAACTTCTCACCTTTGTCTTTAGTTTTGAATGAGTCTTCCCTAGTGCGTATCATTTCTGATGCTCCATGAAGAACATTTCATCTTGGTTGAAGAAAGCATCACCCATATTCTTGGCGTCTTCCCTCATTTGCTTTTGTGTTTTTGAATTCCAGTACAAATCTGGGTTAAGTTTTCTTACTGCTTGATATGCCTCGTATCTGGACATTTTAATTACTCCTAAGATTTATCAGATGCCCATACGCACAAGTATCCAGTGCATAGAGCATTAAGTTTTGGATTGTTTGCGATGGGAGTATCTGACTAATGTCAGGTTCCAATCAGATAGAAGGAGGGGCTGTAGACAATGCTATGGGTGGCCAACTTCTATATACTAGTTATACCATAACTATGGGCAGATTGCAAGTTAATAACGCCCAGAGGGGCATATATAAGGGCATATTTAGGGGCATATGTAGGCGAAACTCAAATTAAATTTAAATACTAGATATGCAAATTAAACTGTTTAAAATCAGTTCCTTATTAGTATATATAGGGTACAAAAGATAGGGGCAGGCAAATCTAAGGGACGATCCCCCTAGGCTCCACCACCATCTTCATGTGAAATCCGAAGCAACTTTGCCTTATATTTTCAGATTTTGACCTCGTTTAGCGACGAACAATCTCTCAAGATATTGTTCTATCTTGTATTTCCCAAACCATACTCCCAACGCCCTGTCTCACCGACCTTTACTCATGGGCGCGCATTGCCTTCCGTCCCAACCATGTCTTCCTCATGCGCCGCCCGGCATTGACGCAAGCCCTTCATCGGGCGTCTTTTGGTGGCACAGCAAGCGAAGGCGGTGTTGGAGAGGTTAGCGCTGCGGGTGGGTGAGATTGAGAAGGATGTTAAATCCCAACTAGTTTTGCCTTATGGGCATCAAG
>CABXKH010000056.1 GCA_902512685.1 Paracoccaceae bacterium
CAATAGTACAAGCGATCACCATGCCCAGGGCAGCCCAGCACATACGACGGCGGATGGGATGATAGGCTTCTCTATCAAGTATTGTTTCGTTCATTTGTTACCTTTATGATTGTGGAAGTGAGGAGTTGTTTTAGATGACCGAAGAGGAAAAGCGGGCACTTAGAAATTCATTTGCTGGAAAAAGAGTTTCTGAAATGACCCCAGAAGAGCGCGAGCTATTCGACAAAGAATTTCAATATAGCTTTTCTAACAAACCCAAAGGGACGCCTGCTTTTACAAAATCAAAGCCTCCGTCTAAGCCCAAAGATTTAACGATGGGTTTCCTTAGCCGAATGAATTTGATTGTTAAAAAATAACTGTCTCCGCTTAAGCTGAATTGCGGCTCATTAAATTAGGCTTGGTAGTAAAAAAGAGCATAGGCTTATGGCTCGATAGGTATCATACTTGTCATATCTGTCATATATGCCTGCGGAAATATGATACTTATGATAGATATGATAGCCTCTGTGGCGAGAGAGGTGCTTTAGTTTCAAATTTCTGAAACTGGGTTATTAAATATGTAAAATCAAATTGTAAGTCGCAGACCATCCGTTTCTTTATTTTCACTAGGAGAAGATGGAACAATACTCATTACCCCACGCGCAAGAACCCACCAAGCATATATTGGCCCAAAACATACTCCAAAGATAACTCTTTGTGCCAACGCCGCGCCCCCGTGAGGCAGTATCTTTTCAAAAGCTGACGACATTTGCTCGTGAGTTATACGCCCCCGAAGGCGCGCTATAAAAAATGGCCAAAGCATAGCAAGAATAGACGCCGAACTGCCAGCTGCGGCGGTGATCGCCATGTCGCTTGATTGTATTTGTGATAGGTTCGCCAAGAGTTCATCAAAGTTATCCTTTGTAACTTCCTTTAGCTCCTCGTTGCTTATGACACTCGCTTGCACCAAATCTAGCTCGTTAAACTCTTGCCCAACTTCGGAAGTGACTATGATCGGATGCTCTGGGTATTTTAACAAAGTTTTCTCAATATAGGCCGCACTTGAAGTCGCTTTTAACTGCACCTCTATGGTTTCTCCAGTTGCTAAGTCGGTAAATATTATGTCTGTACCAGGATAATTAAAATCGTCATGCAATTCGCCTTTTTGCGGCCTTTCGTTCCAACCTTGGCCTTCCCATGCACCACTCTGTTCAACCATCAGCTCAAACATTCTTCCGCGGATTAAACTTTCCATGCCTTGAAGTTTTTCAGGATCGGTAAAACCTAGCGCTCCACCGACACGAGATTTGATATACTCACCGATCTCAGCATCACTATAATCTAACACATCTGGGTTCGTATCTTTTATAGCTTGGATAAATATTTGCCCCAAAGGACCTTGCAGCTCTTTCTCCTGCCCGGAAAGCAAGTATGCAAACGCGACCGGCACAAAAAGATCACCCCGCAGATGAACCGTGCTAAAAACAATATCTCCCGTGAGCCATGCCGCCAAGCGTTCAGCGGTTTGCCGATAGGTTTTTGGAGTAAGCGCCTTTTTCATCAAGCGCCACTGATATTTGACCAATTGTGTGGTTCTGTCACGAACGGTCTTGAACAGCCTTCTAGGAACTACAAAAGAGCCGTTTTGTTTAACCTCTTCAAATCCTATCCAGAAAATACATCCTACTAAACTTGTAGCAAACAATTCTGCTAAGGCGGTGGCGGGTAAAAAGCCAATCAAGGCAAAAAACGAAAAAAAGACCCCCAAAATATTCCTAAATAACTCCAGTATGGTGAAGGCAATTCCGGTGACAAGTCCTAGGTATTTCAAAATGTCTGACGGTCCATCTACTTTGACACCTATTCGCCTGCCAATTTGGATCGCCATATATATTTCTAGTGCAATTGCCACGAATATCCCGATGCCTAATTTACCGGGCAAGCCTGCAATTACCGCGTTTGCAATAGCAACCTGAGATATAATCCTTCTGATCGCGTCGTCATTCTTTGGATTAGTGTCGTCCCACAGTTCAGCTAGGGGCTCAAAGATATATCTTGCTAATTTAGTATTGCTAAATAACTGCTCTACACGCTTCCAATTTGCTTGCAGCCAAGAGGCTGATTGCTCTGACAGTTCCTTGTAGTTTCGGCTCGAAAACATATTCAATATTTTTTTAAACATGAAAACTGAACTCTTCTATTCGGGCAAATAGTATTTCACTTTGAGTATTTTAAGTTAACTTAATCTGGAGCTACTGGCGCGCATACGCAACCTCTTAGTATTACTTGCTGAAAACCAGACAGATTTCCCCGCCGCTCAACCGTCTCATCTTTCTTGAGTTTAGATATGATACATATGATAGATATGACAGCCTTTGTGGTAAGGTAGGGACGACCGTACTTCCCATGATCGATAAAATGTTATTTACTGAAGCAAATGGTTTATGATTTTGAGAAATTAAAAGTTATCGCGCATTTGAACTCCCCCATAATTCTTGGTGGCGGCTTTTTGACTTTTGATGCGTTACTGGCTGCGATCGTTTTTGAGCGCACTGAGGACCTTCAAAAGGCGCATAACGAGTTACCCATCAAGCGAACCGGAGAGTTATTTCATGCCAGCTCTGCGATATTATTCCCGGATGTGACCGAACCACGTACCTTCACCGCAAGTATGCGCTGGCAGCACGATATGTCTCCGGATTATTTTAAGCAGAAGAGGAAAGTAAGCGCTTTGCGGAAGAGAGATTTTGGCAATGTGTTCAACACTTACAATTCCTTGGTAGCCAAGGAAGTCACCTGGTACTGCGAAGGAGACAGAGAGGCCATACATGAGCTGCTTGAAGGTGTAGCTTTCATAGGAAAGCGCCGTGGAAGTGGGTATGGTGAGGTCAGGAACTGGGAGATAGAAGACGGAGACTACGACGGCATTCTTGGCTTTAATGACAACCCCATGCGCCCAATTCCTGAGACTCTTTACGAGGGCAACAAGGATGCTTTGAAAATCGAGACCGCTTGGAAGCCGCCCTATTGGGAGCCAACTAATAAAGCCATCTGCTTTGCACCGGATTTTGTCAAATGAACAGCTATTCTTTCTTTTACGATAATTTTGGCAAGCATTTTGAGCCGGCTCGGTCAAACAAGGCACACATGGATGCGAGCGCAGTCCTTCGTGGGTCCCACAAAATGAAAAAGCTGGATGCAAAAGATGAGCCCAAAAGGTGCAGGCTTGCTTATGGGTGGGCAATAATCAGGCCGACAGTGAGTTCTATCAAGCTGGAACTAGACGTTCCAAATATTCAGCTGGACCCACGCAACGAAAGAGACGCATTTCTTGAAGAGCTTAAGTCTTGGGATAATACACCTCGCATCTTCTTGGTGTTTAAAAAAGCGCCAATCCCAATATCAAACCTGTTTCTGACCCTTGATTTGCGAATGGTACGGGTGTGCACGCCTAAGGGCGTTGACTCATTCGACTTCACTAAAAGCTTTGAAGAGACAGGCAGTAAGTTCCACGAATCCTTGGTAAGACTGGATCGAAAAAATGCTGCTTGATCATACAATACCAAAGCCAAAAACCCTTGAGGGTTACCGTGTTCATCAACTGGTTCAGGGCATTACAAACGGAGAAACACCGTTGTTTCTCGATAAAGGCTATTCAATTCTTGTCAGAACAGAACAGCCTATAACCGAAAAGGGTGAGCCAATAAGGTCAGTCTCGAAAGGCGATATTATTGCGTTTGAGCTCAGGGCATGCGTTTCAAAGAAGGTCAGCGGAAAGCATAAGTATTTTGAGGGGTCAAACTACAAAGCGCGTCATGATTGGCTGAGAGCCAAGGGGGCACAAAACGGCTTTGAGCCGCTTACCATGACTTGCTCGACAGAAATGCAAAAAATTATGGATGCGAAGGAGCGTTCCTTTCTTGTGGATAAAACTGATTTTGCGGGAATCCTTAAGGTAGTGGACGTGGAGAATTTCAATAAGGCGTTAAAAGGCGGGATAGGCTCAACAGCCAAGGCATTCGGCTTTGGCCTTCTCGTTATATAGGGAGGAAGAATAAAATGATTGTCATGAACGGCACAATTACACTGGTGCAGCCTTTATCGATTTCGCTTGGGAAAACAGAAAATGGGGGCTTTCCGATTATTAACCGGTACGTGGATGACGTGCCTGAGCCAACTGGTTTTCTCCCTGCAACAACCCTGCGCGGACGCCTTCGGCGCGGTCATGTCTTAAAGCAAATGCAAGAAGCCGCCGCAGCATCACAGCACTATACGCTTAAGCGGGCCTATTCAGAAATGATTGGGCAAGACCCGGAAAGTGAAAAAGAGGCCGGGGAGATTGATTTGCAAGAGGTGAAAAGCGCCCGCGAAAGCTCCCCTGTGCTAGACCTTTATGGAAGTGGTCTCGGAATGGCCAGCCGCTTGAGGGTGAGTAATTTCTTCCCTGCAGAGAATACGATGCCGGAGCAATTGCAAACCTTTCGAAAGGACCTTGATGCCACTGAGGCAGCAGTGCTCAGCTTGGTGGATGATGACCGAGAGCGTTTTTACAACCGCAAAGAGTTAAACAGTAGACGCTCCAAGTGGGAAGGAAACATCAAAACACTGAACCGGAATATTGCGGGGGCAAAGAAAAAGAAAGAGGCAACAGCAGAACTTGAGAAGCAGCTCAAGGAAGCAGATCAAAAGCTTCAGGAAGTTGTCGATGAGATGGGCGATATGATGCAGGTATCATCCCTGCTGCCAATTGAGTGGTATGCTCTACCGCCCGGCCTAAAGCTGCATGGTAAGATAGTGGTAGCCAATCCGAAAGATACGGACATGCCAATTTTGGAGGATGGGTTCAACAGTCTTAGCCTAGATCCGATTTTGGGAGCCGCCAGCGCAAGGGGCTGCGGAGAAATAGAAGGCGAATTCGAGGTCAAAGTAGATGGAGAGCGAAAAAAAATGATCAGATTTGGTGGGTATGAGCCTGCCCGGATTGAAAATCTATGACCTCCACCGTGTATTTCTTGTTGAAAAACAGGGTTATTCAGAAGATCAGGAAAAGCCACTCTGGAAATGAGTGGTTACTAAAACAGATGTCGCGGTGTTACAACAAACGCAGCGGGAAAAGCCACTCTGGAAATGAGTGGTTACTAAAACGATCTAGTAAAAATGTAAGCGGAACCAGCAGGAAAAGCCACTCTGGATTTGAGTGGTTACTAAAAGATGTGCGTGACAGTGCCAAACGACCCGCCCGGAAAAGCCACTCTGGATTTGAGTGGTTACTAAAAGATGAAGCTCACAGGGCCACTGGAGCGGCTCGGAAAAGCCACTCTGGATTTGAGTGGTTACTAAAAGTGAGACACTCGGTGTAGGCAGCAAAAAATTGGAAAAGCCACTCTGGATTTGAGTGGTTACTAAAAGACGCTCTCGCCAGAGATGGCAAACATGGGAGGAAAAGCCACTCTGGAAATGAGTGGTTACTAAAAGGCGATGACTTTGGTTTGCTTTGGAGTGCGGGGAAAAGCCACTCTGCATTTGAGTGGTTAATAACAAACTAAGGGTAACTGTGCATCAGCAGGGCCTTGCATAAGCCACCCCTTCGGGGGTGGTTATTTTTCCACTTAATCCTTACATTAATGTTATGTTTAGAACCGAAGACCAAGAGACATTTTACAATACGATAAAATTACACCACGTGAGGCTTGACGGCCCCCTTTTGCTTGAAGGCGGCACCGGTCTGGGCAAAACGAGAGCATACCTCAAAGCACTGCAAGAGTTTGACGGTACTGTCGCTATTGTTTTGCCAAGTCACCAGCTCATGGATCAGCTATTGCAATCGACAGATATAGCCGCTGTTGGCGTTGAGCCAAAACCATTTCGCCCTGCTTCTTTTTTTGAAACACAAGATGACTACCTGACCGCAAGTCAGGAAGCCAAAGACGCAAGGCTTATGGTTTGCACCTCTGCAAGCGTTATGATCGATCAAATGCTATCTGGTGGGTACAACGGCGTTACTGAGCGGGATTACATCCTGTTTGATGAAGCCGACAGCCTTCCCCAAGATGCAGCACTTAGGCAAGACTTAACGATCTTCAGCTCTGAAATCCGGTCAGAAGGCATAGCGCAATCCTCGACAAAAGACATGCTCACTGAGCTTATTGGCAGTGCTGAAAGCTATGAAACACGAGCTAAGGCAAAGCTCATACTGAAGGCTCACAATAAGCCTAGGCCATTCTACACCGTTGGGCAGACTGACGATGGAGACATTGTGTTTCACCATCAATTGCCGGGGCGGTTACTCAAGAAGATAAGCAATCAAGGCAACACGGCCTTTATTAGCGCGACCTTAAGTATTGCAAATCGTTTTGACGACTTTAAGCGCTCCATGGGGATTAGTGGGCAAAGCATTTACTCTAGCCAAATTGATCCAACGCATCATGGTGAACTTAACGTTCAGTATCCAATAGCTGATCCTATAGAGGACGTCATAAAAGCGGCCAAAAAGCCTTGCCTTGTCGTAACGCCAAGCCACACGGATGCAGATGATCTGGCAAGCTTATTGCCGGGTGCTGTTAAGAGGGAGCGCGAAGAGACTTCTGTTGAAGCAGCTACGCGCGTAAGCGAAGATGGTATTCTGATTGCAACGGCTGCCTGGGCTGGCCTTGATACACCACTTCAATGGGCATCTGTTGTAGTTCCCCGAATTCCGTTTGGCGTACCGACTGAGTTGGATAACGAAAAGCTTACGCACTACATTAGCAGTCGCAATTTGGCTATGCGCCGGATGCGCCAAGTGGTTGGGAGAGGTCTGAGAAGGCCGGATAGCAAGTGTGACTTTTACATCTGCGACAAGAGGTACAGCCAGCTTGGGAACTTTCTGCCGGCACGCTTTACAAAGAGCTGGAAAGAAGGCGCAAAAAAAGAGGTAACACTCTCTAAAGCAGAACGAAGCACAGAAATCCGGCGCGAGGCTTTCAAGCATTACGGGAAGAAGTGCTATTGCTGCGAAAAAAAGCCAAAGTTCGACAGTATGCTCCAGATACACCATTTAGACCCCATTGCAGAGGGCGAGAGGCAGACGGAAATCGAAGACGTTATACCACTTTGTGCAACCTGCCATATCGCTGCACACACTGAAAATCCGCCCATACCAATAGGCAGGCTTCGTGAAATGGAGCTTTGGGAGGCCTAATTTAAGCATTCTTTGTTTCAGACTGAGTCGTACAATAGGCATGTGGGGAAAATAGCTTTGGGCGAACAAAGCGATAGGCGAGTTAAAGCAGGCAAATCACGAAAGCCGACACTGATTTGATTAGCAGAAAGTAGCACTCGACACATAGCTTAACCAATAAATACACAAAGGGGACTGAGCGGGGGACTAAATGGCAGAAAATCTAAATTAATAGAATAAAATCAATTGCTTAATGGAGTGTAGTGGTGCCCCCACACGGCAACACACCCCATTGATAACATTACATAAAGACCAAATAAATCCATTTAAATACAATAGGTTGCGGTAATTAGTGTCATTTTGCGTAATGCTGCGTAAAAATGAAATTGACCCCAAAAGAGTACCACAGGAGTACCACAAGGGTTGCGCCACCCTGAGACGATCCATAGCGTTTTTTTGGATCAGAAAAAGGAGCGCGTTATGCAACTCACAACCGATATTTTAGTCCGCAAATGGAAGCCAAGAAAAGACCGTGACCGTGTATCTTGCGGCGACAGTCTTTACCTGCAAGGCAAACTAAACGGGTTCAGAGCATATGTCTTCCGTGCGCAGCCGACAGAGCATGGAGTAAAGAAAACTTACTGGATCACCATAGGCCGCCCAAACACAGGCAAAGGTCAAACGAGGCTAGGAGCTGAGCTGACACTAAGCGAAGCGCGAATGGCGGCAATGTTTCTGCGCCAAGCTATCACCAGTGGCGAATACACGGTCGCTCAGGTCAAGAAAGTAATTTCCACGGGCTGTGCGGTTATGGAGTTGTCAGAGGCTCTCAAAACAGCCGACAACATCACGATTGATCCCGTGCAAAGGTTGCACAGCTACCCCACTTTTGATGCGTGTTTTGCCAAGTGGTATGAACTTAATATAAAGGCCATGCGCTGGACCCACAAAGACAGCTTGAAAAGGCCACAGGTGGCCTACGCGCACATTAAAGGAAAGCTGGGTCATTTGCCCATCAACGATATTCCACGCAGCCTTGTGAAGTCAGTGCTGCAAGACATGTATATGTCAGTGACGGACCTTGCTGGCAAAATGCGCGGCTATTGTGAGGAGATTTTTGAAAACGCTCTGGACGACAGGCTGATTGATCACAACCCTGTCCCGCCAGCCAGAAACTTTACAGTGCCAAATAAAAAGACAAAGCACCACGGCACTATTGAGGCAGCGCGGCTTCCTGATCTTTATAGCTACATCATGGGCTGCAACTACACCGCTCCTTTCAAAGCATGTGCCGTTGCTCTAATCGTATCTGGTCTGCGCGTATCGAATATCGCTTTGCTCCGTCAGGATAACTATGATCCACAAACTGGCAAATTTACGATCCCTGCTAAAACAGGTGATGAAGTTGGCTTGATGAAGTCAGGTCGCGAATACACGGGCGTGTTTCCCTGCGAAGTACGCCAGATGATTAACGCCCAGCTAGTTGAAGCCCATGAGCATGTTTTTGTTTCTACCTACAATAGGCGTTGCATCAATCCTGAAAGCCTTCGCAAGATGTTTAAGAGTTTTGACAAGACTATGACCAGTCACGGGTTTCGTAACACGTTTAAGGAGTGGGCTGATAATGCCGATGTAAATGAGTTTCTTGCGGATCGGTATGTGGATCACAACCTTAAAGGCTTGGACAAGGCTTATCGGCGTTACAACACAATTGAAGCCCGTGCAGACATAGCACGGCGTTACTACGCCTATATGGTCACTGGAGTGACCCCTGCGCCACGCAAACAGCCGCTGCTCTCAGCGGTGGCGTGATTAAGTTGACGCGTGGGCAACTCATCCAGAATTAAAGTGGCTCGTATAACGAAGATAACGTTCTTCTGAACGTTGGTTCCCTAGTTGAACTGGCCCTGCCTTTGCGCAGGGTCTTTTTTTTTACGTTCTCTTATATCCAACACTCAAGTTGTGATCAGTATTACACGTATCGCCCGTGCAGCATTCCATGATGTTAGATTACTTGCTCAAAACTCGTTCTGCATTCGGCCCGTAATTGGTGTCTTAATTAGTTATTGCGTAAAAAATAATGCCGAGTACAAGTAATCCCCCGATTACAACAAACCTTCCTATAGTTTGTTGTGCGGCTGTCGAAGCGTTAGGATCAACTTCCGCAACGTAAGGCTCAAGATCATTGCCGCAATGTTTACAAACCTTGGCTTCCACCTTGACCATTTCCGCGCAAGAAGGGCATTTACGGTTTCCGCTGTCTAATGCTCGTTGCTCTAATCCTTCAATATTTTTTGAAGCCACCAATGAATGGATTAAAGCTATTGGGAAAACCAAAAAGCCATACAACCACCATCCGCCAAAACTTCTACCTTTATTTTGAGCGATCACCGCAGGGATACAAGAAATAATCGCAAGCAAAGCTAGCCAACTGACAATTACCAAACTCAACTCCTTACTATATCAAATGAACTCGCAATGGATGGTAAAATCATGTCCTATATATAACGGAATTTCCAACAAAAAATATCCACTGCCAAAATTTCGTTATTGCGCGTGGATGTCCATCTACCCTTCTCCAGTAACGCCTGAACTTCTCATCAACATATACTCTCGCATCTTTTCAGGATCATTAGACTGATCATTTTCAGTCGAATTATAGATTATGTTTTATCAAACCGCCTGTATGCACGGTCATTTTTACAATATCTTGTATGTGTCAGCTTTAATTGCACAAAATACGCTATTCCACAATTTGTCCACAGAAACATACAATTTGCCCCACCATATAAAGGGGCGTTAAGCATAAGTATGGCCATAAAAACACTTTATGTTGCGATCTGCGACAATTCTGACGCTAAATCTGGGGCTTTTTCTGCGGGTCAAGAGAAATAAATGCAATTAAACAAAAAAAATCCGTTGCCCACTAAAAAAATGGCGGCTATGCCTTTCCGTAAGGAAACCGACAACGACCTTGCTAAACAGATTAGATGCACAATTGCGTCTAGCGGTTTAATGCAAAAGGCTCGACGTCAGGTGAACAAACGAATAAATAAATGGCTAACTGAAGACCACCCCATCACGGGCGTCAACATAAGCCAAAGAGCATCTCGAAAGAGCCTCACAACTAAAACCCAAACAAAATTTCTTTCGTGGCGGCGATGCGAAGCCGCAAGAAATTACGCTGGTTCTAATTGTGCAGGATTTTTAATGAGACGCGACAAAATAAAAAATATTGCGCCAAGGGACGACAGCCAATTTAGCTGTCTGATAACTTGGCTTATGGCTAATACAAATTCGCGTACATCAAAAATAGCAGTTGAAGTTTTAAAGGGCGCAATCCGTTCAGAAAATGGAACCGCATAACCGTGATTTTCATTGCACAGCATAAGTTTGAATGGGGGTGTCTTTATGACTAAGCCCGTCAAAAACTTTAAGCCTGCGCAGTGGATCAATTTTGCAATTTCCGATATTAAAATTTACCCCAAAACCCAACCGCAGTTAGAGTACGGGGAGGCAAAAGTTTGGAAGAATTACTGTGCCTTTGTAGAAAAGGAGGGTAGGTTTCCAACAACTGCTGATGTCGCCAAACTCGGAACAGACGATCCTAAAAAAGCAGCTAAAACTTGGACGGCACGAAAACTTAATCAATTAGTTTGTTATGGATACCTTTGTAGCTATTTAAAAGGGAGTAAGCGCAAGTGGTGCAGCTTTGAGGAAGCTGAGCGTTTACAAAAGGCAATTAACGATTATTCGGCCAAAAATAATTAGGATCGTAAGGTAACACTGTCTTAGACTTAACCCATCATCTTGTGTGACTGCTCACGCGTCTCTTGATTGCGGCGCGTCCAGCCTTTTCCAAATGTCTTGAAGTGTGACAGCCCCTCGTAAAACTTCTGGCGGCTGTCGTGCAGCTTATCGATCAGCTCAGCGGGATCGTGGTTCATTACAGCTTGCAGGGTTTTGGGGCCAATGGCTCCGTCCTGCTTCGCGCCCACCAGCTTCTGCAAAGCCTTAGCTGCCCTGCCCGTTCCAGAGTTCACCGCCCAATCTATCACGGCCCAATTCAGGCCATCAGGAAGTTTATCAAAACAAACTTTGTCAGCGTACATGCTTTTATAGATTGGCTTTACGTCTTCATGCGTCAGCGCCTTCATCTCGCCCATTGAAACGTGCCGACCCAGATACTGCTGCATCGTGCCTTTGGTAACGCCCCAGTTTGTGGCACCTGCGGGATCTTCTGGATGATTTACAAATCCACCTTCGTGAACCATCAGCATTTCAAAGCATTCATCGAATTTCTTGGTGTTCATTTTGTTAAACCTTTCACTGTTCGTATGCCAAACGAGGCGGCAATTGACGCGTACATGCCCCACTGAACCCAGAGGGGGGTCGTCTCAAGGTTGGCAAATCCTCGCGCCATGGTGTCTTGAAGAGAGGGAACAAAATTAGCAGCAAGAATAAGCACAAAGACAATCGTCCATAGCTCATCCTTCCAGCTATCCTTGCTGGCTTCGATAGCCGACTGTTCCCAGTCGATCTCACCAG
>CABXKH010000057.1 GCA_902512685.1 Paracoccaceae bacterium
CCCACAACGGGGAAATCAACACCCTGAAGGGCAACGTAAACTGGATGAAAAGTCATGAAATCCGCATGACCAGTGCAACATTTGGCAACATGGCTGAGGATATTAAACCAATAGTACCAAGTGGCTCATCCGATTCAGCGGCGCTTGATGCGGTGTTTGAAATGCTGGTTCGGGCCGGGCGCAATGCACCAATGGCTAAAACCATGATGGTGCCTGAAAGTTGGTCGCAGCAAGCCAAAGAATTGCCGCAGGCTTGGCGGGATATGTATTCTTATTGCAATTCGGTTATGGAGCCATGGGATGGTCCCGCAGCCCTTGCGATGACCGACGGGCGTTGGGTTTGCGCCGGCTTGGACCGAAACGGGCTGCGCCCGATGCGCTATGTGGTGACGGGTGACGGGCTTTTGATTGCAGGCTCTGAGGCTGGCATGGTGCCAATTGACGAGTCAACCGTGCGCGAAAAAGGCGCATTGGGTCCCGGGCAGATTTTGGCCGTGGACATGACAGAGGGTCAGCTGTTTCACGATACAGAAATTAAAAACAAACTGGCCGCCAGTCAGCCGTTTGGCAGCTGGGTCAAAAAAATAAACGAACTTGATGATGCTTTGGCAAAAGTAACAGAGCAGCCTTTATTTACCGGCGCCGAGCTTCGCAAACGCCAAATTGCGGCGGGCTATTCGGTTGAAGAACTGGAACAAATCCTTGCCCCAATGGCCGAGGATGGCAAAGAGCCGCTGGCCTCGATGGGCGATGATACACCCAGCGCAGTTTTGTCAAATAAATACCGCCCGTTGTCACACTATTTCCGGCAGAATTTTTCGCAGGTTACCAACCCGCCGATTGACAGTTTGCGCGAATACCGGGTGATGAGCCTGAAAACCCGGTTTGGAAACCTAAAAAATGTGTTGGACGAAAGCAGCGCTCAAACCGAGATACTCGTGCTCGACAGCCCCTTTGTCGGCAATGCCCAATGGCAAGAACTGACACGGCAGTTCAATGCCAATCTGGTTGAAATAGATTGTACCTTTGATTTGTCTGACGATGCGGCGGCGCTCCAATCCGGACTTGAGCGGATCCGCTCAGAGGCCGAAGATGCTGTGCGCTCGGGCGCTGGGCATCTGGTGCTGACCGATCATCATTCCGGTCCGGAAAAAGTCGCAATGCCGATGATTTTGGCCACCTCTGCGGTTCATAGCCACCTGACCCGGAAGGGTTTGCGTACTTTTACCTCGCTCAATGTACGCAGTGCCGAATGCGTTGATCCGCATTACTTTGCAGTGATTATCGGCGCAGGTGCCACAGTGGTAAATGCCTATCTGGCCGAAGACAGTTTGGCCGACCGGATTGAGCGCGGGTTGCTCGAGGGTTCATTAACCGAAATCGTTTCCCGCTATCGTAACGCCATTGATCAGGGGTTGCTTAAAATCATGGCCAAGATGGGGATTTCGGTAATCTCGTCCTATCGGGGCGGTTTGAATTTTGAAGCTGTTGGCTTGAGCCGGGCTATGTGTGCCGAATATTTCCCCGGCCTAATAAGCCGTATTTCTGGGATCGGCGTGAGCGGAGTTCAAAAAAAGACAACGGCTATCCACACAAAAGGATGGGGCTCAACCGATACTATATTGCCGATCGGTGGTTTTTATAAATCCCGCAGATCCGGCGAAACCCATGCATGGGAAGCGCAAAGCATGCATATGATGCAAGCGGCCTGTAGTAAGGCGAGCTATGACTTATGGAAGCAATACTCGGCGCGGATGCAGGCCAATCCGCCAATACACCTTCGTGATCTGCTAGCGATCAAGCCGCTCGGGGCGCCGGTACTTTTGGATGAGGTCGAAAGCATCACCTCAATTCGCAAACGCTTTGTCACCCCGGGCATGTCGCTTGGCGCGCTAAGCCCCGAGGCCCATAAGACCTTGAATGTCGCAATGAATCGCATCGGCGCAAAATCGGATAGCGGCGAAGGCGGTGAAGATCCTGCGCATTTTCATCCAGAAGCCAACGGCGACAATCCGTCGGCCAAAATCAAACAGGTTGCCTCGGGCCGCTTTGGCGTGACAGCAGAATACCTCAACCAGTGCGAAGAGCTGGAGATTAAGGTGGCCCAAGGGGCCAAACCCGGTGAAGGGGGTCAGTTGCCGGGGATGAAGGTGACAGATTTGATCGCGCGCCTGCGTCATTCGACCAAGGGCGTGACGCTCATCTCGCCGCCGCCGCATCATGACATTTATTCCATCGAAGACCTTGCCCAGCTTATTTATGATCTCAAACAGATCAACCCGCGCTGCAAGGTCACCGTCAAATTGGTGGCCGCCTCTGGTGTTGGCACCATCGCGGCTGGCGTTGCCAAAGCTGAGGCGGATGTGATTTTAATCTCGGGTCACAATGGCGGCACCGGTGCATCTCCCGCCACGTCGATTAAATTTGCCGGGCTGCCATGGGAAATGGGTCTTACCGAGGCGCATCAGGTATTGGCGATGAACAATCTACGCGACCGTATTACACTGCGCACCGATGGGGGTCTGCGCACCGGGCGCGACATCGTGATGGCGGCCATGATGGGCGCCGAAGAATATGGCATCGGCACCGCTGCGCTGATTGCCATGGGCTGCATTATGGTGCGGCAATGCCAGTCCAATACCTGCCCTGTTGGCGTGTGCACGCAAAATGAAGACCTGCGTGCCAAATTTACCGGCTCTGCCGAAAAGGTTGTCAATCTGATCACCTATTATGCCCAGGAGGTGCGGGAAATTTTGGCCAGCATCGGCGCCCGGTCACTAGACGATATTATTGGCCGCGCTGATTTACTAAGTCAGGTCAGCCGCGGAGCGGACCATCTTGATGATCTTGATTTGAACCCGCTGCTCATCACTGTCGATGGCGCTGATAAGATCGTCTACAACCGCAACCGGGCAAGAAATTCAGTGCCTGATACGCTTGATGCGGAAATTGTGCGGGATGCGGACCGCTTCTTGAAAGAGGGCGAAAAGATGCAGCTGAGCTATGCAGTTCAAAACACGCATCGCTCAGTGGGCACGCGCATCTCAAGCCACATCGTTCAAAATTTCGGCATGCGCAACACGCTGCAACAAGATCATCTGACCGTGAAGCTGTCCGGCAGCGCCGGGCAGGCGCTTGGCGCCTTTGCCGCGCCGGGCTTAAAGCTGGAAGTGTCTGGCGATGCCAATGACTATGTTGGCAAAGGTCTGTCAGGTGGCACGATCATCGTGCGGCCCCCAATGTCCAGCCCGTTGATTGCTGCGGACAACACAATCATTGGCAACACAGTTCTATATGGCGCCACAGATGGCTATCTGTTTGCAGCGGGCCGCGCAGGCGAACGCTTTGCAGTGCGTAATTCAGGGGCGAAAGTCGTCGTTGAAGGCTGCGGCAGCAATGGTTGTGAATATATGACCGGCGGCGTGGCTGTTGTGCTCGGCTCGATCGGCGCAAACTTTGGGGCCGGGATGACTGGCGGCATGGCCTATCTTTATGACCCGCAGGGCCAGGCAATGGATATGCTGAATATGGAAACCCTTGTGAGCTGCGCGGTCACAGTGCCCCATTGGGAAGATCAGCTCAAAGGGTTGATCAGCGCCCATAGTGCAGAATCCGGCAGCCAGAAAGCTGCGGATATCCTGCAGCGCTGGGACTTGGAAAAGCAGCATTTTGTGCAGATTTGCCCAAAGGAAATGTTGGTTCATCTGCCGCATCCTTTAAGCATCGAACCGGCAAGCATTCCGGCCGAATAACCCCGCCCTATCCGGCAGCTTCAATGGACAACGACCTTGCAGAATTATGTTTGTTCTGCAGGGTATCGGCTGTTTCAAGGATTGAATTATGAGATATAAACAGGCATTGATGCGGGACAATTCAATTTTTGGAACTGCTTAATGCTGCGCTTGTATCACTCTGCTTTATCGCCCTTTTGCCGAAAGGTGCGGCTTTGCCTTGCTGAAAAGCGGTTGGAAGCGGAACTTGTCGAAGAAAAATACTGGGAGAAATCCTCTGATTTTGCACGCCGAAACCCTGCGGGTAAGGTTCCTATTCTAAGAATTGAGGGCAAAGTCTTTACCGAAAGCATGGCGATTTGTGAATATCTCGAGGATCTTCACCCAGACCCAGAGCTTATTCCAAAGGCCCCGGAAGAGCGGTATGAAGTGCGCCGCTTGGTGGGGTGGTTTGATGATAAATTTCATCAAGAGGTAACCTCAAAATTGCTCTATGAGCGGGTTATCAAGAAAATTTCTGGGCAGGGATTTCCCGATAGCAAAAATGTCAAAGAGGGTGCCCGCAGTATCAAATTTCATATCAGCTATATGGAATGGCTGCTGGAGCGGCGGCGCTGGCTTGCGGGTGAGGACATGAGTTTGGCCGATTTTGCGGCGGCGGCGCATTTTTCCGCATTGGATTATATCTCAGATGTCGATTGGACGCGGTCACATGTGGTCAAAGACTGGTATGCAAAGATAAAATCACGCCCGGCGTTTCGCAGTATCTTGGCCGATCAGGTTTCCGGGTTTCCCCCGCCCCTGCATTACAATGATCTGGATTTTTGATCACGGCGGTTTGATTTGGGGGCCTTGCCCCCGCTTGGGCACACCCAAGCCCCCCCAGAGTTATTTTGCAAAGAAAAAGCCGGAGGGAGTATGCAGCAGCTGAAAGCAGATCTGGCCTTCAGAGCCCGCGAGGAAGGCTTTGATGATCTGCGTATCTGCCGCCCTTGGGAGGTGCCAGAAGTGCCGGAGCGGTTAGAGGCTTTTTTGCAAAAAGGCTATCACGGGCAAATGCACTGGATGGCCGAGCGCAGTGCCTGGCGGGGGGATCCCAGCCAATTATGGCCAGAGGCCAGATCGGTGATTATGCTGGCAGAGAATTATGCGCCTGAAGACAATCCGATGAAAGTGATCGGGCAAAGTGACCGCGGCGCCATATCGGTTTATGCGCGCGGCAAAGATTATCATGATTTGGTGAAAAAACGGCTTAAAAGGGTGGCCCGCTGGTTGCTGTCACAGGCCGATGGTGAGGTGAAAGTATTTGTCGATACCGCGCCCGTTCCGGAAAAACCATTGGGCCAGGCTGCTGGATTGGGCTGGCAGGGCAAGCACACCAATTTGGTCAGCCGAACTTTGGGAAACTGGTTCTTTATCGGCTCGATATTCACCACCTTGGAGTTTCCGGTTGACGGCGCAGAAATTGACCACTGCGGATCTTGCACTGCCTGTTTAAGCGCCTGTCCGACTGATGCGTTTCCCGCGCCCTATCAACTGGATGCGCGACGCTGCATTTCCTATCTGACGATCGAGCATAAGGGTCCGGTGGCGCCAGAATTGCGTGCAAAGCTGGGCAACCGTATTTATGGCTGTGATGATTGCCTTGCGGCCTGTCCATGGAACAAGTTCGCCCAAAGCGCCCGTGAATTGCGCTATCAGGCAGGCGATGATTTAGCGCGCCCCAAGCTTGAAGAGCTTGTGGCTTTGACAGACGCCGCGTTTCGCGAAAAATTTTCGGGCAGTCCGATCAAACGCATCGGCCGCGATAGGTTTGTGCGCAATGTGCTTTATGCCATTGGCAATTCAAGGGATCGCGCCCTGCTTTCGGCAGCGCGCGCATTATGCAGCGATCCTGATGCCATTGTGGCGGATGCGGCGCACTGGGCTGTGGCCCAATTAACCGGATCGCTTTAGCCCTTTGGTTATTCCGCCATTGTGCCCCCGGATCCGCCCAGAGCCTCAGGAAAATCCACAAATTTTGGCAGGCCATCCTTGATCGGCAAAATACTGCTGGCATAATTGATATGAAACGCAGGTTTAAACTCATAACCGTCAAGAATTGAGGCATAGACATCGATCACCCCATAGGTGTCTGTGTGATCAGTGAAGACATGACCGCCACATTCGATGCACCACGTTCGATCATGCCCGTCATTTTGAGCATAGCTTTTCAGAAGATCTTTGCCTTTGGTGACCGTGACATTTTCCGGCTTCCATAACGTTGCCCCATTGACGGGGCCAGCCGACCAAGCACGGCAGATTTTACAATGACACACTAAAGAGACTTCGGGTTCGCCCGAGACCTCTAATTCAACGCCGCCGCAAAAGCAGTTTCCTGAATAGGTTACCATCTTTAACTCCTTAAACTAAACAAACCAGACTAATCATAAAATAACCCTAAGCCAGTTTATTTGCACTTAGCAAGCCAAGCAAAGAAACTGAAGGAAGAGATCAAACGCCGTTTTCTTCGGCCAAAGCGCAGTTCAGATTGTTATCAATCCGTAGAAACCGCCAATAATTTAGGGCAGGAAATCAAATCCTGCGAAAAATAGATAAAGATTTCCTATTTGAGCAGTTGCTTAATGAAGTGGGTTTAGAAATTCGGTTAGGCTGTTTCGAACCGAATACCAGCGGGTGGGTATTTCGCGGTTGTCATCTTTGTATTTCTTTAGAATCGAGCCATCACAAAAATAAATACGCATGCCTTTTTTTGGATAGACATCCAACCAATAGGCTTCTCTTGGGATCGGGTAATGCCCGTCTTCTAATGCCTGATCAAAAATCGTTTCCAGTTCTTCAAGGCAGATTTTCCTTTGTTTTAGATCAAGCTCATCCAAAGGTTTTGGATAATCGTGAATCTCTGCAAGGATAATCTGTCTCAGTGACGGCTCTTGACCAAACGCGCCCGGGGTATCATTTTCATTTCCCAGCTCCTGAAAATATTCGGGCTGTGCCTCGGGGGCGGGCCTTGAAAACAGGTTTGAAAAGAAGCTGCCGCCTTGAGTGGATGCCTGATCTTGGGCTTGCTGGGCCGTGGCAGGCACTGCAAGAGCAAGGAAAGTTGCAATAGCAAGAATGCGCATCACTCACTCCTGAAAATGGGTGATTGAGGGATAAGGCGTTTTTTGCGACCGGCCCTGATTGGGGCGCAAAGGTCTATTTCCAACTTGCAGTAAAGCGGTTGCGAAGGCTTTGTCACAGTTCATACTTCATTTCACATTCTTTATAGTGATAAACCTGAATGTTGGGTTTTCTTATCGGCTTAGAGCGACCAACACTTTGAAGTTGATATAGGGTGCTGTGGATTTATTCAACACCATCTGAATTTGTTTTAAAAGGCCTGAAAACTACCCGATATTATGGTTAAGGCCTGCCTGTATGTGGTTTGATTTTGCAAAAGTTGTTTCCAGAAACCAATAGGGTTTAGCAGCCTTTACATTTCGTATAGGATGATTTTCAAGCAGTTGTATGGCCACCTTAAGTGGTTTATTTTCGGACTATAATTGTCTTTGGAGTGATGAATGACCGAAGTGATATCATGGAAAGAACTATTTCCGACGCAGCCCTTGATTGATTTTTCAATGAATTTGTTTGCGGCAATATTAGTCATAATATTCACGCTTTTTGTCTCGCGCCTGATCAAATCTTGGATCGCGCGTTTGGGATTTAAATATAGCCAACTTGATGACACGCTCTTTGTCTTTCTAAGCAAATTTGCCCAAATCGTGATTTTGGTGGTGGGAGCTACTTTTGTTTTGAACAGTTTTGGTGTTCAGACCACCTCGATCGTTGCGCTTTTGGGTGCCGCGGGGTTGGCCGTTGGTTTGGCCCTGCAGGGCACGTTGTCGAATTTTGCGGCGGGTATCATGCTCGTGATCTTCCGGCCGTTCAAGCGCGGCGATTTTGTTTCGGTATCTGGCCAATCTGGGACCGTGCGAGAGATATCTATATTTACGACCGAATTGGCGTCGCTGGATAATCTTCAGCTGATTATTCCAAACAGTCAGGTTTGGGGGGCACCTATTACGAATTATTCTGTCTATGATAAGCGCCGCCTCGATCTTACGTTTGGTGTTGCCTACGCAAGCGATTTGGCAAAGGTGCAAGCCGCACTTGAAAAAATTATAGCTGCAGAGGGCCGCGCGCATCAAGATCCCGCCCCTTTGATCAGCGTGAGCGCGCTTAATCAAAGTTCGGTGGATTTTCTGGTTCGGGTGTGGTGCGATGCGTCAGATTATCTGGGCCTTAAGTTTGATCTAACACGGCAGGTGAAAGAAACCTTTGACGCAGAGGGAATTGAGATTCCGTTCCCGACGACCACAATCTTGACGTCCAAAGACTAAATCTTTGGAGCTAGTTTCAAGCGGTTTCAAAGTGAAGTTGTGTCGACTTTAGGGACGTTCAGATAAAGTCTTCGAAAAAAAGGCGAAAGGGCAGTATGACTGTCCTTTCGCTTTAATTAGATTATAGATATAGCTTCTTAGAGCTTGCCGCTTGATGGGGCTTCTGGAACAACAGTCGTTGCCATAGGCGCCTCAGCGGTTTCGCAACCAGCAACGAATAGAGTACCAAACAAAGCTAGGCAGATTACAACCAGTTTTTTCATAATTTTCTCCTCTTCACATAATGTGAATTCTATTAAGAACTGTGCACAGTCCTTGAATACTGTAAACCTTGATCGACAATCAAGCAAAAAAGGTAGCCTTTTAGTGCTTTAGTACAGTTTTGAGGATTTAGTGCCGCACGACTAGCCTAGTTGGAAGATACCAAGAACAAAGTAGAGCAACAGAAAACATCTATCTTAAGGCCTTTTACAAAACGAGAGCCTTTCTCAAAGGGGCAATTTTTGAATTGACAATCCTTAGTATTTTTGTCAACTTAAGGGGAGAAGCCGAGTCATCTATCAAAATGGGTTGGCTTGGTGAAATTCAGAACTCTTTGGAGACCGGTATGGCCGACACCCCAAATGATCGAGACAGCGAAAGTTCACGCCAAACCCTTCGGCAGGGTTTTGTCGAGCTATTGCAGCATGTGTTTTGGGAAAGTTCTCCAAACGATCAGAATTTAGAGAGTATTGAAGATCTAATTAACCGTAGCGAGAGGATGCCATGACCGTTATGAATGCAATAATTCCATCAAAAGACACCCAAAAACCATCGCCAGTTCCAAATGACCTGCCCACTTATGACGCCCGAAAGCTGCTTGGCAACGGGGTTCTGGGCAGACTAGTTTTGGATGATCAATTGTACTTTTTGCGCATAACACGTGCTGGTAAATTGATCTTAACAAAATGAGTATGAGCGGAAAACACCACCGCGGGGGCGTTTCCGTCGGCGTTTTAAGAAATGTCGACATGTGGGAGGCCGAGCTAATCATAAATCTGCGCCTATGGTGCAGCGGTTTGAGTGGAAGAGCGCAAGTTTATGATGCGTATTCAACTCGGCTTGCCTCTTCTAGTGCATCGCAGGAATTTGAGATCTTTGAGCGGTTGCTCAACTCAATATCCACATACGCACACAGGCCTTTGGTTCACCACGATGTCGAATGTTCATGCATCGGCGCGGATGAACAGATTTTTGCGCATCTTGTTGCCACGGCAAGTTCAGGGTACCTTCGGGATGCCTCATTAATTGCCACTTTACTGGCGGGCGCTGCTCAGGCTGAACATATCGCGCTTTTAGCTGCCCAAGTTGGGCATACTTCAAAACGGATGGCACTCAGCAGACCCCAAATGAACGCAAGCGCTCCAGGGCCGTCCTATCAACTTCATTAATTTAGTCCTCAATAACCCTAAAAATTGTACTGAAAAGACTTTAAAGGCTTCGGCGCACTTCCTTAGAAAACTTCAAGATTTAAGACCTAGTCCAGGTTTCGCAAAACCTGGGCAGGGGCTGCATTTAATGCGCTAATCGCAAAGGCTAGCCCTGCCAGTATATTTGCCAAAATACCAAGGCTGACAATAATCAAGGCGTTTGGCCAAATGATAGAAAAATCTGTATCCAAAACATAAGTGCAAACCGCCCAGCCGCCCGCCACCCCAACACCAAGCGCCACGAACCCTGCTGCTGCCCCTAAAATCATCGCTCGTAGGGCAAAGCTTACCAGAATGCTTCGGCGGCTTGCGCCAAGGGTCTTTAAAATTGCGGCCTCATAGCGGCGTGCTCCCGCCCCGGAAGAGGCCGCCCCGATCAATACAAAAAACCCAGTTACAAGCGACGCTGCGGCGCCATAAGAGGTTGCGGCGGCTATAGATCCAAGCAGAGTAACCACCCGGCCGATTACATCGCGAACCGGGATCGCTGTAATATTGGGAAATAAACTCGCAAGACTGCGTAAAATGCGCGCTTCAGCGGCCGTGTCAGCATAGACAGTCGCAATGAAAGAATGCGGCGCTGCGGCCAGTGCAGAGGGGTTCATGGCCAGTACAAATCCAATTCCGGCTGTGGAAAAATCAACAGTTCTAAAGCTGCTTATGGTGCCGGTGATATCACGGCCCATGATATTCACGGTCATTTGGTCGCCAAGCGATAGTCCCATTTCCGCGCCGGCCTCGGCCGAGAAACTAATCTGCGGTGGCCCAGTATACCCTTCGGGCCACCATGCTCCTTCTGTTATTTCGGCGTTGTTTCGCGGTGCCTCGGAATAGGTTATTCCCCTATCGCCCTGAAGCACCCAGTGATCACCGGCACGGCTTTGCGCATTTTCACCGTTTATTTTTGTTATTATACCCCGCAGCATCGGGGCTTCGTCGACCTTACTTATCGCCGCATCATCTGCCAAAGCCGCACGAAATTCTGGCATTTGGGATTTTTGAATATCCACAAAAAAATAAGAGGGGGCCACTTGCGGCAAATCCCTGGCGATGGCCGATCTTAAATTCCCTTCAATCTGACCCACAGCTGCCAGTATCGAAAGCCCAAGCCCCAAAGCCAAGACCACCGATGCCGAATCGCCTTTGGTGCCGCCGATCGCCGTAAGTGCCCAGTGCCATACGGCGTAACCGCGGGTCAGTGGCGCGCTCAAGCGGGCCGCCTTTTGCAACATAAAAGCGCTAAACCTTAACAAAATCGGAGCGGACAAGATACCAACCCCCATCCACAGCGTCAGTTTCACCGCGCCGGTAAACCAACTGGCAAAAAATAAAAGCAAAGCCAACAAGAGCGCCGTGATCACCAAATACCTGTGATTTGGCAGTACCCGGGACTGATCTCCGATATCTCGAAACAAGGTTGCAGCACCTATGTTTTCAGCCTGCGCCAAGGGCCATAACGCAAAGATCGATGCTGTGAGCATACCATAAATACTTGCTTCAATCAGGGGCTGAACAAACAGCTCTATTCGGATCGGAAACGGCAGCGCCGCTTCAATCAGAGGCGCAAATATCAACGGTATCCCGCTGCCGAGCGCCAATCCCAGTATAATCCCTAGACAGGATAGTGCGCCAATCTGCAAAAAATAGGTTTGAAAAATCACCGCATTGGTTGCGCCCAAACTTCGCAATGTGGCAATCACTGTGGTTTTGGTTGCAATATAGCTTCGCACAGCCGACGAAACCCCTATGCCCCCAACGGCCAGACCCGCAAG
>CABXKH010000058.1 GCA_902512685.1 Paracoccaceae bacterium
TTTTGAAGTAGCGAAAGGATACAGGATTGGGCATGTCACAGAAGTTAATTTCCACGATGCTGTCGGGCAAGGTGGTTTATTCTGACAGGACCGTCAGTGACCATCGTTGTGTCAACTAAGCTAAGCGATCTGACATCGGGCTTTCGTCCATTTGTGCAATTAAGTGGTGGCACAACCGTTCGGACATGTGAGCGCGAATTTCCTTGTGGGCCTCGTCATCCCATAGATTGTGGGTTTCATTGGGGTCGTTCTTCAGATCATATAATTCCCCCCATGGCTGATCGCGGTAAACGGAATACCGCCAGCGATCGGTCACCAATGATCGCACCCTTGCAGGGGCCTCAAATCCAAGGCGACTTCCACCATCATTATATTCAATAAGCGCTTCTTTACGTGATCCGTCTTCACCTTTTGTAGCAGGCAGAAAACTCAAGCCCTGAATACCGTTATAAGGCTCAATACCCGCGCGTTCAAGGATCGTACTGGCTAAATCCACCGTTGAGCACAGCGCGTCGTTTGCAGCTGCCTTACGACGGTGAGGATCGGACCATATAAACGGCACACGCGTTATGCTCCGAAACTGCAACGCACCTTTCAGCAGCATATTGTAGTCTCCAAGATAATCACCATGGTCTGAATTATAGCAGATGACCGTATCGTCCATCATGCCACTTTGTTCGAGCGCTGTCATGATGTCCCCGACAGCATCGTCCACAAATGCCATCATGCCTGCGGTCAGGGCCATGGCTTCTTTCAATAGTTGTTCGTTCAGCATCATCGCTGTTTGTGCGGTCACTTGTGCGCCACCCGACTTCCAGTTTTCATGGAGCCAAAGCATCGGCGCGGTTGGGTTCTGATGCGCATCGAACGGAAGCGAAACGTCAAAGTCATCGGGGCTGTACATATCCCAGTACTTGCCGGGCGGGTTAAACGGATGATGGGGATCGGGAAAGCTGACAAAGGCAAAAAACGGAGCATCTTCGTCTGCTTGCGATTGGATGTAATCAATCGTTCGATCCCGAACATACGCCGTTGGGTATAGATCCTCAGGAATGGGTGTTCTGTAAGCTTGTGGGCAAGAATAGTTGTGCGACAGCTCATTAATAGGATCGTGCAGCGCTCGCCAATCAGGCGCGTTTTTTCTAAACCACTGTTGATAGTGCCCGCCGCAGCGATCGCCGTGACTGGTCACCATATCCACGTGTTTATACCCGTAGTAGGGTGTTTTTATTTCGTAGGCTTCTTCGCCTTGATAGTTGTCAGGCGCTTCTTGGTAGTTCGTTGGCAGCTCTTTTTTCCAAGCTTCGGTCGTCGTGATCGAGGTTCCAATGTTTCGAGCCATTGGTTGCAAATCTGTGAAAGGTTGCAGATGGCTCTTGCCGATTGCAGCGGTGTTGTACCCGTCGTCTGCAAGCAGGTTGACGAATGTTGTCGCATTTTCAGGCAGGGTGCAGCCGTTATAACGGAGCCCATGTAGGCTGGGATAGCGACCAGTCAAAAGTGACGCCCTGTTAGGCATGCACACCGGAGACGCAGTGTGGAAATTATCAAACCGTGTGCCTTTTGACGCGATTTTATCGATGTTGGGCGTTTTCAAAACGGGGTGGCCATAGCAACCCAGCCAATCGGCGCGTTGTTGGTCGGTTAGAATGAACAGGAAATTCGGTCGTTTAGTCATCATGTATTACCACTTGGTTTGTGATTGGTTAGTCTCCATGCGGCCAACACACGAAGCGTTCTTTGACCCGCCTATTACGATGCTTGCATCCGTCGCACGCTTAGATGGTGCAGTGCAAGTAGTCCAATGGCGAAAGCAATTGCAGCGAAGTGGATCATTTCAGGTTTCACCAAAATGGCAGCAGCCGTAGCAAGACGTATTACGATCCAAACGAAGGACAACGACTTTGCGTCATGCGCCGCCAAAGCACTTGCAACGAGGTAAAGCGCCAACACAAGTCGAGCAATGAGCCACATCAATGTACCGATCTGAACGCCATTTTCATATCCGGGAAGCCGCGCTCCTGACGAACTCGATGGATCGATAAGCGCCTGATCAACCAGCAGAAGTTCTGGATAGAACGCGAACACAAACGGGATTGCAAACATGACGATACCGGATCGCACAGCACTGAAACCGGTCGCCATCGGCTCAGCTTTGGTGATGGTTGACGCCGCAAAGGCAGCAAGAGCAACCGGCGGTGTAATCGCTGACGCAATCGCGAAATAAAAGATGAACATATGAGCGGTGAAATTCGCGATACCAAGGCCGATTAACATCGGTCCCATAAGTAGTGCCACGTTGATGTAGGCGGGAACCGCAGGCATGCCCATACCCAAAAGCACAGCCAGCAACATGGTGATCGTCAGCGCAACAAGTTGGAAAATTGTTGAACCACCGCCACCGATATCAAGGGCTCGCAAGAACTGCAACACATCGATTGCGACAAACTTTGCAACCCCGGTGAAATTCAAGCAAACGTCGATCACTGTAACCGCTAGCAACATTAGATAGAGCGTTGAAACGGTGATGCCCGCTTCGGCCAAAGCATAAACAAGCTTACGTGGACTTTTGCGGAAATCCTTGTCCAAAAACAAAAGAACTGTCACAAACAGTGCCGCCCACCACCCCGTGGCACCGGCATCCCCCGCTGCATTCTGAAAAATCTGTAAAACCCATGGTAGCGATACAACCTTACAGCCACTGCCTGTTGTCAGCACTTCTGCGCCAAAAACCCAACCAAATGCACCGCAACCGACCAGATCTTTGGGTGTTAATAGAAAGATTAAGATAAGCAGGATCGGCAGGAGTATTTGACACAGGTGAAGGATATCTTCGCCGGAAATACGCATGTCGTCTGTTAGCTCACCAAACGCTTCAATCCCCTGCTTGCGTGACTGAAAGCTAGCGCTGAGGAACAGACATAAGAAGTAAGCGATTGCAGGCAATGTGGCGGCGATAATGACGTCGCGGTAAGGTACGCCGGTCATCGCCGCCAGGACAAATGCAGCGACCCCCATGACGGGTGGCATGATCGATCCACCCGAGGACGCAGCGGCTTCCATACCTCCTGCAAAAACTTTTGAAAAGCCGCGTTTGACCATCATCGGAATTGTCAGCACACCAGTTGATAAAACGTTAACTACCGGGCCACCTGAAATGGTTCCAAACATCGCTGAGCTGACGATTGCTGCATGTGCAGGGCCGCCGCGAAGTTTGCGGGTCCATCTGAAAGCTAGCTTGATGAGTGTTTTGCCACCCGCCGATTTGCCAAAGAGCGCGCCAAGGATGATGTAAGGAAAAACCATATTCATGATAACGTTCATGAAGCGGCCTAAAATTCCCGACGCGGTGTTCACCAGCGCATCATGCACGTTGGGTACACCGTCGATAAACTGACGCGGCTCACCACCCATTTTGGTCATAAAATATTTATTAATGTCGTCTGGGCCATGGAAGTACCAAACAAAAACTGTGCCAATAGTATAAGCGGCAACACCGATCGCGACTAATACCAACGGCAGACCCCAGACTTTGATGTTGTAGCCAAGAAAAACAACGATCGACAGGCCCATTATCAGCACCAGCCACACACCTGTTGTTGAAACACATTTGGGATCTTCGACAGTGTCGGGCGCTGGCAGGCCCATCGTTTCGGCGAATGCAATTTCAGCTTTTAGCGTTTCGGCCATAATACGGGCACGCTCACCGTTCAGACTGTCAATCAGACAAACGCTGTCGATCTCAATCAAATAGGTCAGAGAAATCGCGGCTGCTGATATAATGAGTGCTGCGTCCATAAAAGCGCCGAACCAAGCGTAGGAGCGTCCTTGCCATGCCCGCCAAATCGAATGATTCAGCGCGACTAAAAGCATCATGATAAAAAAGATAAGCGGGTAGAACCATTCGGTTGCAAACGCGCGCGTTTTGAGTTTCTCAATTCCTGTTATTTTTTGCCACATCGCATCCCAACCAGGGATAACGGGCGTGCTGTTGACGATCCCGATAACAACAAAAACCAACGCAAGGATGTAAACCATCCTGTTTGGAAAAATCGATGTTGCTGCTTGTTTTTCGCCTTCGTCAGCCAATGCTCACCTCTCGAAGATCTGGGACCGGGTACCAGCGATTTCGCCGGAACCCGGATTGATTAAAGAAAGTGCGTTCGATTATTCGGCGACAGCGCAGTCATCGAGCTCATATCCTGCATCGCGCCATGCGCGCGCGGCGGCTGGGTGATACTGAACTGGGTTTGCACCACACATGCCAAGCATTGGGTTGTCAAAGTTCACTGTATTTCCGTACGGAGCTTTGGCTTTCAAATCGTCGAGCGTAGCAACATAGGCAGACACCAGTTTGAAAACCAGATCATCGTCCATGTTTTTGTGCACAACGTTTCCACCGATTGTAGCAAAAGCGCGGAAAGTTTCGTCTTCTGATACGACGGTCCACCCTTCACCCAATGCAGCTTCAATGTCGGCGGCCACGGCTGTGAATGGCGCACTGCCTGGTGCGACCATGTACTTTTGCATCGCGTCGCTTTCATATGCTTCCTTGGGCATGGACCAAGCGGTCATATTCCCAGCCGCTGTAACCGAGGTCATCCGGCTGCCAGGAAATAGCTCGGGCAACACAACCGCATCAGGCTCACCGCTTGTGACCAAAGCTGTGCCTTGCCCCCAATTGGTTTGCAAGCCTTCATAGCCTTCGCCGTCTTTCAAGCCTGCTACGATTTGGATCATGCTACGAGCGTTTGTGAGCGCACCACCACGCGGCGGGCCGTTGTAGATTTTGCGGCCCTCCAGATCGTCCCATCCACCGACGCCTTTTGCATCGTAGGCGTAAAGCAGGAAGATACCCAAAGTGAACGGGTTGATTGCGCGCAGATTGCTTGCAAGTTCTGCGCCTTTTTCTGCTCCAAGAGAGCCATATGGTCCAACGCCACGGCTCATAAGGAAAGGTAAAATATGCGGCGTTCCGGCGATGTCAGTTTTGCCTTCGGCCACATTCTGGATTGAGTTTGTGAGCGTCTGACCTTCAGCAAGCTGAATGTTTGCGATACCCTGTGTACCGGCAATCTCGGTCATGTGTGCAGGTGACAAGTGTGTTGCACCACCCGGACTTGCCGTTTCAGCAGTAAGGTTTGCTTGCGCAAACGCTCCCGTTGCAAAGATTGATGTGATAGCTGCAACAGTCATTAGTTTTGTAGGTTTCATCATTTTCTCCCTTAGTTAAAACTTATTGATGGTAGCAAGTTGAATTCTTGGCTGTCGATTTCCGCAAGATGATCGCAATTTCACTATGCTCCAGCTGCGACTTTTTCGTCCTCCGATTGTATAGAATGTCGATGGCTTGAAGTTTTGACCAGTGTTTGCTCTGACGCTTTATTGAGCAGATCCATCAGGCGCTTAAGTTCAGCGAAATCAACAGGATCCAGTTGGTCGGTAATATTCTTAACTGCCATTCTTGCGCTCGGCCAAATGCGCTCAAAAGCCTCAACACCTTTGGGTGTCATTGAAATAAGTTTTCGCCGTCTGTTTTCGGGATCTTCGCGTCTTGTGATCAAACCTTTGGTTTCGAGCGTCGACGCGGCCCGGCTTCCATGAGCCGGATCGATCGAGGTCGAACGCGTGATGAACGCAAGATGACAACTGCCAAACCTTGCAACTGAAAACAACAATTGCCATTCGAGAATTTGAAGATCTTCATTTTGCAAAACGTCGATGGTCACCATCCGGCGAACCCTACTTGTGAACCCGCGGGCGCGAAGGATCAAAAAGTCATCTATTTGACTTTGTGGGATTAACGCGTCGTGCAAAGGCAATTCCTACGATTTTTTAGAAACTAATTTTAGGACACAAAAAAATACTTGGCAAGTGCAATATATGGCATATGCTATATAAATATGCTATCGCTACCATCAGATAACTTATAGCCAAAGCGAAAGCTGTCGGCATTTGAAGAACTAAGGATCTATCCAAATCGAAAAGGTGTTGGAATTTGACTATGTGATCGTGGGTGGCGGAGCCGCCGGTAGTGTGTTTGCGGCACGTCTCGCAAAGGATAGCGACCGCTCCGTTGCCCTGTTGGAGCGGGGCCGCGCCGACGATTTTATGTTGGAAGACAATTAGACAATGACCGACTTAATTGAGAAAAGTTAATATAAAAGGCCTTCCCATCACATGATCGTTGCAATTGTATTTGCCATTCTTTCTTCCATATTGTTTGCACTCGCTTCAATTATTGCAAAATACGCACTTGCACATTTGGATGAATTAACCGGTGCGTTCATTTCTGTTTTGACGATGGCCTTGTTTTTCTGGTGCGTGGCAATTTGGAATTTGGAATGGGATTTCTGGTATTCCAAAGCGACTTTATACTTTGTGATTGCCGGGTTCTTTCTACCGGCTTTGGGACAGCGATTTCAGATTTTGGCCGTTAAACATGTTGGCCCCACGCTGACCTCTGCGATCGGTGCATTTCTCCCCTTATTCGCGATCTTGCCTGCCATATTATATTTGGGTGAAACTGTAACGCTGTTTCAATTTGCGGGGATTACGCTGCTTGTCGGTGGGTTGATTTTGGCGGCGGTTGGTCGCGGGATTAGCTGGCGAAAGAGAGCATTCTATCTTTTACTCCTTCCATTATGCGCGGCCATTGTCAGGGCAATCGCCCAACCAATTTCGAAAATAGGCTACAACATTCTCGCCGAGCCAATGTTTGCGATGATGGTAATGACAACAGTGTCGTCCCTTGCCGTTGGCGTGATGCTTCTTGTTCAAGGGTCACCAAGACGGGCTCTTTCGTTCACCCGAGGGCACTGGTTGTTTGCGTTGGTTGGAGCGGTGACAGGCAGCGGCATCCTGGCGATACAGGTGTCTTTGGTTGCAGGTTCAGTGACGTTAACGGCGTCTTTATCATCTGTGGCTCCAGTTTTTTCGATCTTGCTTGGCGCGTATATTTTTAAGAACGAGCGGATCTTTTGGTGGCACGGCGTTGTTGCCGTTATGGTTTGTTTGGGGGCAGTTTTTATTGTGGCAGGTAAGTCAGCTATATGAATGTTGGAAGACGTGGCGAGTTGCGATGTGCAGAAATCTGAAGAGGTGAACCGATGACACGGCCAAATATCCTTTTATTCATGTCGGACAATCAGCCAGCTAATTTGCTCGGTTGCTATGAGAATGATGAGGTTATGACCCCGCATCTAGACAATTTATCAAAACGCGGAATGCGATTTGATAATGCTTATTGCGTGAACGCGATGTGCTCACCTTGCCGAGCTTCGGTCCTGACGGGCTTGATGCCCAGTCAACATGGCATTCACAACTGGCTGGATGACTGCCTGATGGACAAATGGCCGGATAATTGGTCCTCGATTGGCGAATTTACGAACCTGCCTACGATCATCAAACTGGCTGGTTACAACACCGCATTGATCGGAAAATATCACCTTGGCGTACCCTTCCAACCGCAATTAGCGTTTGATCACTGGGTGACGTTTCCGCATGGCCACACCACAAGTTTTTACAAAAATGACGTCATTGACCGCGATAAGACGTACAATTTCGCCGGCCACACTGTTGATTTCTTTACCGACAAAACGATAGAGTATCTGGAGCACCAAGCGGGCGAAGAAGATCCGTTCTTCGCTTTCGTTCCATTCAATGGGCCTTATGGCCACTGGCCAGCAATAAAGGGTCGCCCCGATTTCGAGTTCGCTGATCTCTATGATACGGCTGACATGCACTCAATCCCAAGGGAGGGGTTGTCCAGTGAGGTGCTAGACCGCTTTGGCTTGCGTGTTGCTGAGGGGGGGCTGCGCGAGCAATTTAAAGGGCCATTGTTATTGCCGAACAATGTGGGGTCTTTGCGTAATTACTTTGCACAAGTTAGTCTGATCGATAGCGGGGTCGGAAAAATCCTATCCACCCTCGAGCGGTTGAACATGGATGAAAATACGATCGTCATTTATACGTCGGATCATGGATTTTCCCTGGGCCACAATGGGATTTGGGGGCATGGGGCGGCTGCATTTCCATCTAGCGCGCACAGACCCTCATACAATATTCCCCTAATCATCGCTGGCAGGGGCGTGGCAGAAAATGCCGTAAATGACGGCTTTGTTAGCCAAATCGATCTGTTCCCAACTTTGGCATCACTCGTTGAGGCAAAAGATGTGCAACCAAGTCTGCCCAGCAGCGCGCGCGACTTAGGTCCGGCACTAAGGCAAGAATACAGTTGCCCTCGCGACGCTGTTTTTTATGAGCAGGAAGAAACCCGTGCAATTCGCACCCGCGATTGGGTCTACGCGATGCGGTTTCAAGGTGCGCCTACCTACCCAATTCAAAACGCGCTTTATCGTTTGGAAGATGATCCTAATGAAAAGACAAACCTAAGCGGGCTTGCCGAGTTTACCGATGTTGAAGCTGAGCTTGCAGCCCAGATATCGACTTACTTTGAGTCATACTCAGACCCAAAATACGACTTGTGGAATGGCGGCACTGCTAAATCAAATGTGACGTTTCAAGCGTTATGGCAAGACGCTTGGGGTAACGATTGGCGGCCAGAGCACTCGACGTAACACTTAAATAGCTCCCCCTTCAATCAGCACTAATTCTGGCTAGGCAATAAAGTAAGAGAGGATTTTAAATTGGGCCACGCGGACCAAATATACAAAGGTGGCAACATCCTTACGATGGATGCGAACATACTCCATGCCGAAGCGATTGCTATCAAAGATGGTCGTATCCTTGCCATTGGCTCGGATCAAGAGGTTTTGAACCTTGTTGGCCCTGGGACCAAAACGACGAATTTATATGGTCGATTTGTGATGCCGGGCCTAGTTGAAAGCCACACGCACGCTCTTTGGGGGGCATGCCGCGATCTTTTCGATGTCTATGTCGGTTACAATGCGACGTTTGAAATGCTGACCGACGCGGTGCGGACCCGCGTAAAGCAGCTTGCACCGGGCGACTTTATCTACGGCGGACCATGGCGGTTGGATATGCGCGACGCTATGGGCAATGACCCAAAGGCAGTATTGGATAATATTTCCACAACTCACCCAATAATTTTGGCTGACACCAGTCAGCATATAATTTGGTGCAATTCAAAAGCGCTTGATGCGGCAGGCTTGGTGCCCGGCGTAGCGGACATCCCCGGTGGGGTGATTGAGCGTACCAGCAATGGGGCGCCAAATGGTATCCTTGCTGAATCTGCAGGGGCGCCTGTACGTGCCTTGATGACGCGTAGTGACAGCCAATTGGCTGAAGCTGCACGTGAATTTACCCGTTACTTCAACAGTTTGGGCATTACCGCGTTCAAGGAACCCATGGCATACGAGCAGGACCTCCAAGCTTATCTTGCGGCAGACCAAAGGGGAGAACTGAGCTTGCATATGGCGGCTCACATTGTGCGCCAAAGCCCGATGTCGACGGAACCGGTTCCTTATGAGATTATGGACCGACTGCGCCGGGAATACGCAAGCACAAACATCAGAACGAATTTCGCCAAGCTCTTTCTTGACGGCGTTGCGCCTGGGCATACGGCGTCCTTCTCTGAACCATATCTTGCCTCCAGCGGGTATGATGTCGACGCCCACGATCCTGATGCGACGCTGTTGATGGCTCCCGAACTGCTGAACAAAACGGTGATTGAGCTAGAGCGTCGCGGCTATGTCATCAAAATGCACGCTGTCGGTGACAATGCCATACGCAGGGGCCTTGATGCGATCGAGGCCGCTCGAAACGCAAATGGTAACAGCGGTCTACGCCATGAAATTGCGCACTCGGCTTTTGTTTCTGATCAGGATCTTGGACGTTTCAAGCAACTGGGCGCCATTGCAGAAATGTCACCAAAGATGTGGTTCCCAAACGCGGCCACACCCGCCCAAGTAGCCGTTTTAGGAGAAGAACGGCTGCAAAAAGCCCATCGCATTGGAGACTTGCTGGCCGCTGGAGCTGAGATGACATATGCCTCTGATTGGCCCGCCTCTGCGCCCGACGCCAATCCATGGGTTGGCCTTTCGGGCATGATAACGCGCAGAAATAGCAATCCGGATTTTTCCGGTGTTCTAGCGGAAAATCAAGCAATAAGTTTGGATGACGCCCTGCCATTGTTTACAATAAATGGTGCGCGTTCGCTTGGCATGGGAAACGAAATAGGCAGCTTATCAGCCGGTAAGTGGGCTGACTTAATTATGCTGGATAAACCCCTTACCGGAATGGATGCGATGGAAATCGGGAACACCCAAGTCAAAAAAACGGTGTGGAAAGGGGATGTCGTTCACTCGCTTTAGGCGTACTGTTTTAGTGAACGTTGTCTGACGTCAGCGCCTACCGGAAAGATTTAGGGGTTTAAACGAAGGGTTCTCTCAGACTCACTAGCCGGTGCTGTCAGACAAATCGGCTCAAGCATCAGAGGCCTGGAGAGCGTGAATTCTATGAGGCGATTAGAGAGTGCCACTCTGTTAGAGCAGCATCGCGATTTATCTTGAAGGTACTGCGAGTTGATAGTGACCTTTGTGCATTGAAGTGATTGTGAAATGAGGCGTGAATTGAGGCGAACTTTTGCAGGCTGTGCATACGCCTGAACCGCAGCATCGCACGTTCTCGTCGTCGAAAGGGTAAGTGTGAATTCTCCGCTCTGTTATTTGCCCATTGCTGTGTCACTTGCTTATCTGCACAGCCCAGCTCTTTTGCTGCTGCACTGTAGGATCGTAGCCTATCGGTAACGATCTCATTGGGTGATCCAAACCGACGCATAGCTTTTTTCATGAACTTTAGTGCCGCTTTCTTATCTCTCTTTTTGGTAACGTAGCTTTCTAGCACCTCGCCCTCATGATCAACTGCACGCCACAGGTAATGTCTTTCCCCATTTATCTTTACAAAAACTTCATCAAGGTGCCACTTCCAGTTGCTCGACTGCATGCCCTCCGCCCTTCGCTTTTTGATCTGGCTTGCGAACTGAGAGCCAAACCTGTGCCACCAGTACCGGACAGATTCATAGCTTACATCCACGCCGCGTTCATGAAGAAGGTCTTCCACATTTCTCAATGAAAGTGGAAACCTCACATACAGCATAACTGCAAGTTGGATGATCTCAGGACTGGTTTTGAAGTAGCGGAAGGAAACTTGATTGGGCATAGCCGCATAGCTAATTACCGAGGCTC
>CABXKH010000059.1 GCA_902512685.1 Paracoccaceae bacterium
CAGTTGCAACTCTAAAATAAAGAGATTCTATAACTTAGGTTCCAATGTGCAGCAACGATGCGGGATAAGTTTGGACAACTTATATTACCAGATTTTATGATGTTGAAAATAAATCCCCTTGAGATCAACCTCAAATAGAGTCTCGATTCTTAAAAGTAAAATTCAAGGTTGACCTGACCTGAAAACCGATAAGCGCATTGCGACCAACAATGTCTTTTCAGTAAAATATCCAAACACTGCATTGCAATTTACTAATTTAAGTAAATTTGCTAATGTTGGTCATCTATAATTGAGGTATCACTGCCATGGCTCATATCGTCGGCATGTCTATTAATTCTGGCGCCTATCAAAAAGTGAAGGCGGGTTATGAAAATGCAGATAGATTTATAGAAAATTCTGCTGCAAAGAAGCGTGTAATTCAAGCCTCTACCCATGGACAAGGCAATATGTCGACGGTTGGTATGGGGTCTAGTCAAGTGACCCAATATAGCTCGGCTGCAAACATCTCGGTCGAACTGAACAGCGTAAAAAAAGATGTATTGCAAATGATGAAACGCGTGTCTGCTGAAGTTAACATCGAAATTGCTAACGAAATACGCGCTAGAATCCGCACTGGGAACTGGCCAATTGACCGACAAGCCTCAAATAATGCGATCAAAGCAATGATTGCCGACTACTCTGCCTTGGTAAAGTAATTTGCGGCAAATCAAATAACGTCCTTCAAGCTTTTGGTAGATGATTTTACGCAACTGGTTTAACAAAATCACCCTAAAAGAGGAGATGTCTTAACAAGTATACGCAATTCTGTTTTAAGAATTTTCCCATAGTTGTTTTTTGGCAAAACCTTTAAAGTAATATAACCTTTTGGCCGCTTATAGGCGGCAATGTGACGTTGGCAAAATTCACCTATTTCTGCCGAAGATATTTTTATTTGATCGCGCAACACAATGAAAGCTACTACCTCTTCGCTCCAATCGGGGTGATATCGACCGATAACAGCGGCCTCAATGATGCAGGGATGCATCAACAACACCTCTTCCACTTCTCGTGGGTAAATATTACTCCCGCCTGAAATGATTAGATCATTGGAGCGATCTTTTAACGTAATGTATCCCTCATGATCCATGTAGCCAATGTCGCCAGTATGAAGCCACCCCTGAGCCAATGCCTTTTCACTTGCATCAGAATTTCTCCAGTATCCCGGCATAACCGGATCACCGCGCACCATGATTTCTCCGATTTGGCCCTCTTCCGTGGGCTTTCCAGATGGATCACCGATTTGAACTTCCACCACTGACTGCGCAGAACCCACCGAGGTTAGCCTCTCCTCCCATCGTGGATGAGTGCGATCACTAACCGCTTTTCTTGACAGAGCCGTTATCGCCATGGGACATTCACCCTGACCATAAATTTGCACAAATACCGGCCCAAACCAGTCGACCGCCTCAATAATATCCGACTTATACATTGGTCCGCCGGCATAAACGATGGTTCTTATCCCTTTGGGTACGCGACCACTAGCCTTTGAAGCGGCTGTTAGGCGCTTGACCATTGTGGGGGCTGCAAACATATGTGCTGACTGAAAATGTTCTGACAAATCCAAAACCTCTTTTGGGCTAAAACCACCAGACCTAGGGAAAACATGACGTGCGGCTTTTAGGACATGCATTATACTGTATAGGCCGGCTCCGTGTGAAAAAGGGGCTGAATAAATCGCTGCATCCTCTTGGCGCACCTCATCTACATCGATAAAATAACTGAAAGCCATGGATTTTAACATCCCGTGAGTAATCATCACCCCTTTTGGCCGACCTGTTGTTCCAGAGGTATAAAACAACCACGCCAAATCTGAACTTTCTCGGCGCGAGACAGGTTCGCAAGGTAGATTTTTGCTTATACCCAACATTGTTTCATCACAGAAATCTATGAGTTTAGAATTTGCATTCCAAAAACCTGTTACTCTTTGAAGATTTTCAAACTGCTGACCTGAGGCCAAGGTGAGCTTAGCCTCGGCATTTTCAACAATCCAAGTTACCTCTCGGGCATGTAGTTTTGCATTGATAGGAACCGCGACTGCACCTGAGCACCATATGCCAAACAAAAGGCAAAGATAATCAGTTTGGTTTACCATAAATATAGCAACACGGTCGCCCGGTTTTATGCCCAAACTCTTCAACCAATTGGAAACTTGGCCCACAATGATGTTCAGGTCTTTATATGTGCCACATTGTTTTTTTCCGGTGAAAATCGCTGGGTTATCGCCGTGTTCTCTGGCCGCTCGACTTAACCATTGCGCAATATTCATAATCTAACCCCTTCAAAATCGACTCTGCCAAAGCTCTTTATAAGCATCTGCGATGGAAACGCTTAAATAATTTCTTGATACCAAACTTGCAAATTCATCTCTTTATTGCATCACAGACGCAAAAGTTGGAAAAACAGGGCAAAAACATGGAATATTTTCCTAAACACGCTCACATTGTTGCACGACTTTCTTTTCACCGGAGGATGCTTGCCTTATAATAGCTTTAGAAAAATGGTTTGAGCAGAACCACGATTTTTATCTTTGAGGTATACATGACAAAGAAAACCCGCGACCAAGACATCGCCTTTATTCAGGCCCTTGCAGATTTGCTCAAGAGCAATGAGCTAACCGAACTAGAAGTTATGCGTGAATATGGTGAAGATGACACCCTTAATGTCAGGGTCAGCCAAGTCAAAAATGTAGCGCCGCAACCGATAGCCGCGCCAGTTGCGCTGACCGCCTCGCAGCAAAGTGCTCCTGCTGCCGTTTCAAATGCTGCACCATCCGTCAGTTCCAGTGAAGATCCTGCAAACCACCCAGGTGCTGTAACCTCGCCAATGGTGGGAACAGTCTACATGCAAGCAGAACCTGGAGCCCCTGCATTTATAACGATTGGCTCAAAGGTCAATGAAGGCGATACACTGCTGATTGTTGAGGCGATGAAAACCATGAACCATATTCCGGCGCCAAAATCCGGATCAATCCAACGCATTTTGGTTGAGGACGGCGCGGCAGTTGAATTCGGCACACCATTGGTCATCATCGAATAAGGCGGCGCAAATGTTCGAGAAAATACTGATTGCAAACCGTGGTGAAATTGCCTTGCGTGTCATCCGCGCCTGCCACGAGATGGGAATACGATGTGTGGCAGTCCATTCCACTGCTGACAGTGATGCGATGCATGTGCGCATGGCAGATGAGTCGGTTTGCATAGGCCCACCACCTAGTTCTGACAGCTATCTGTCTATACCTGCAATTATATCAGCCTGTGAAATCTCAGGTGCGCAGGCAATTCATCCAGGGTATGGATTTTTATCTGAAAATGCAAAATTCGTGCAAATTCTAGAAGATCACGGGCTGACTTTTATCGGACCAACAGCCGAGCACATCCGCATAATGGGTGATAAAATCACGGCTAAAGATACAATGAAAGCACTTGGAGTACCCTGTGTTCCGGGATCTGACGGCGGTGTTTCGACACTTGAGCAGGCCAAAAAAATTGGTGATGAAATTGGTTATCCGGTTATCATCAAAGCGACAGCAGGCGGTGGCGGTCGCGGGATGAAAGTCGCAAAAAGTGCACCGGAAATGGAACAGGCCTTTATGACTGCGCGCGCCGAAGGCAAAGCTGCATTCGGCAATGACGAAGTCTATATTGAAAAGTATCTAACAACTCCCCGACATATCGAGATCCAAGTCTTTGGCGATGGAAAAGGCCAAGCGGTACATCTAGGCGAGCGCGATTGTTCTCTTCAACGTCGACACCAAAAGGTTTTTGAAGAAGCGCCAGGTCCAAGTATCTCAGAAAAACAACGCAGTGCCATTGGAAAAGTATGCGCTGATGCCGTGGCTAAGATTAACTATATCGGTGCTGGCACGATCGAATTCTTGTACGAAAATGACGAATTTTATTTCATTGAAATGAATACAAGATTGCAAGTTGAGCATCCAGTAACCGAAGCAATTTTCGGTGTCGATTTAGTACGCGAACAGGTTCGAGTCGCCGCTGGCGAATCTATGTCGTTTGCTCAAAAAGATATCCAGATCAATGGTCACGCTATTGAAGTACGCATAAACGCAGAAAAGCTTCCAAACTTTGCCCCGTGTCCAGGTAGAATTTCAGCTTATCATGCCCCTGGGGGTTTGGGGGTACGCATGGACAGCGCACTCTATAATGGATATTCTATACCACCATATTACGATAGCCTGATCGGCAAATTAATTGTACATGGCCGCAACCGCGACGAAGCTTTAGCCCGCTTGAGACGTGCTCTCAGTGAACTGATTATTGATGGAATAGACACCACAATTCCGCTGTTTGATGCACTTCTATCAGAAGAAGATATTCATAGTGGCTCATATAATATTCACTGGCTGGAACATTGGTTAGAGCGGCAAACCAGTTAAGTTTTGTTCGGACATCTTGCCATTCCATTATTGATCTGTCACCCCTCTGGGGTTGTATCATATTTTATGTGAGATGGAAGTGCAGGACATTTCGCCGGACACCCTTCTGAATGCTTATAGGCGCGGCCTTTTCCCTATGGCTGAAACGCACAAAGATATTGATCTGTTTTGGGTTGACCCGAAATACAGAGGAATTTTACCCCTAAACCAATTTCATATTTCTAAATCTATGCGCAGATGCATATTGAGGGAAGACTATACTATCAAAGTAACTTCCGCATTCTCAGAAGTAATCAGTGCCTGCGCAGCGAGGCCTGAGACATGGATTAATAAAACAATTTTTGATCTTTATTGCACGCTTGCTGAAAAGAAACAGGCACACTCTCTAGAGGTCTGGCATGATAATGAACTAATTGGTGGGGTCTATGGCGTGGTTATTGGGGCAGCATTTTTTGGTGAAAGTATGTTTTCCCGCCGCAAGAATGCCTCCAAGATTGCTCTGGCTTATTTAGTGCATCGACTTACTTTCACTGGATTTAAACTGTTTGACACCCAGTTCATAACACCACATTTAGCCTCTCTAGGGGCTATAGAAATTCCTCGGGAAACCTATTTGATGCACCTAAGTAAGGCGGTAGATTTAACCGCAGACTTTACCGACCCGTCCTATTCTGTTTCAGCTTCAGGTATTGTACAGCGTAGCACCCAGACATCATAACGCGCATGATCAAGTGGGTTTAAAGCAGGTGATGAAGCAACCATCCATCCTTGATAGATCGGCCCCACTTTTTTGCCTGAAAGAATAGTAATTCGTGCGAACGCATCCCCAGCAGGATTATCTAATGGGTATCGGCACTCGTTTATTGTTACTGCCAAATTGCCCACCTGCGTGGTCGTTTCTTGCAAAAGAGTTCGATCTATTACGGCTCCACTCACTTTATCGAGGGTGCGCAGCACAACCCCATCAGCCTGCGCAGTAGCAACTTCTGCTATTGCAGGAAATCCGCTCACCAGCCCTGCGAACAGTACCACACCTACTCGGATCATCTGTCCTGCCCACTCGAGACAAACTTCATCAATAAAGATATCAAGCTGACAGACCCTTGTGTATCAACGATTTCATCCCCTGAAGCTAGATAATCAAATGATGCGCCGGGGATTATCTCGACAAAATTACCTCCAAGCAGCCCCTCAGAGGAAATCACCAACGCACTGTCTTCTGGAATACGTATATCATCCTTTAACTCAAGCACAGATACAGCTTGATAGGTATTACTATCCAAATCAAGGGCGCTAACAGATCCAACCTTTACCCCTGCTAGTCGCACATCTGTTCCGACTGTTATTCCTTCGGCTGAGCGAAAAGAAGCGTTAATTGCATACGAAGCTGAAGAGCTTGAAAGACCGGTGCTTTGAAATACGAATAAAGCGAACCCAATTGCAAGAGCGAGGACCAAACCTCCAACGGCCACTTCTGTGGTATTTTCAGACATGCCTCACATCCTATTCAGGTCGCCAAGCCTCATAATCAGAGCGCGCTTGTAAGTTTGTCTTTCGAATTGAACCAGTTGGTGCATAGGCAGCTTCGGTGCCAGTAAGGTTTTCTTGATGCGGCTTTTCCCATGACTTTCGAGAAAGGGGCTGCTCGCTTGGGGGCTCATCCCATGTATGGTGTAGCCAGCCATGCCAATCAGGACTGACCCGACTTGCTTCGCTGTTCCCGTTAAAAATAACCCAGCGGCGTTGGCCATCAGATGTCCGATAATAGGTATTCCCGCCAGCATCTTGCCCTACTTTTACACCTTTACGCCAAGTAAAAAATTGCGTGTTTAGCGTTTGACCATTCCACCACGTCACCGCCCGCAACAAAGTGTTTAAGATACCCATGAAAAACCTCGAATTCCTCTGAACTTTCTATGCACTAAAATAAACCTTAGGTCTAGACCAGCAACTATTAGCAGGTGTCTAAGGAACTAACCTGCGAATGTTCAACCTGCCGAGGCAGGTTCTTTTTTTGTATCAGAATAAATCATCAACGGCGCTGCCTCTGCAGTAACAGCCTCTTCGTTCACAACCACCTCTTGAACTTCTTCTTGACCTGGGAGATCAAACATTGTGTCCAGTAAAATATCTTCTAAAATGGATCGAAGTCCCCGTGCTCCTGTTTTTCGCTCTATTGCTCTTTTGGCAATCGCCTGAAGGGCCTCGTCGGTAAAGCTAAGAGCCGTATCTTCAAACTCGAACAGGCGCTGATACTGTTTTACGAGCGCGTTTTTAGGTTGCGTCAAAATTGTCACAAGAGCCTCTTCATCAAGGTCCTCTAAGGTTGCGAGGACCGGAAGTCGACCAACAAACTCTGGAATTAGACCAAACTTTAATAAGTCTTCTGGCTCAAGTTCCTGAAAAATTTCGCCAACACCGCGTTCATCATTGTCACGAACATCAGCCCCGAATCCCATTGCACTGCCTTTTCCACGCTGTGCAATTACCTTATCAAGGCCTGCAAAAGCTCCACCACAAATAAATAAAATATTAGTGGTATCAACCTGCAGGAATTCTTGCTGTGGATGCTTCCGGCCACCTTGGGGCGGCACGCTGGCAACAGTGCCTTCCATTAATTTTAAAAGCGCCTGTTGAACACCCTCACCCGACACGTCGCGTGTAATCGATGGATTTTCTGACTTTCGGGTGATTTTATCAACCTCATCGATGTAAACTATACCACGCTGCGCACGCTCAACATTATACTCCGATGCTTGCAAAAGTTTTAGAATAATATTCTCAACATCCTCACCAACATAGCCAGCTTCGGTCAAAGTGGTTGCATCAGCCATGGTAAATGGAACATCCAAAATTCTGGCAAGTGTTTGAGCCAAAAGCGTTTTTCCGCATCCTGTGGGGCCAACCAACATAATGTTAGATTTTGAAAGTTCTATATCGCCTGATTTTGCAGCGTGGTTAAGTCGTTTGTAATGGTTGTGAACAGCAACAGACAAAACTCGTTTTGCAAACGACTGGCCAATTACATAGTCATCCAGAACATCACAAATTTCCCGAGGTGTTGGCACGCCTTCGGAAGACTTAAGCCCCGAGCCTTTAGTTTCTTCACGGATAATATCCATGCACAACTCAACGCATTCATCACAGATGAAAACCGTTGGGCCAGCAATTAGTTTACGAACCTCATGCTGGCTTTTACCACAAAAGCTGCAATAAAGTGTGTTCTTGCTTTCACCGCTCGAATTTGTCGCCATTGCCTACCTCTCGGCTTTTCTGCATATAAAAAGCCTCATTCAATATACCCCTGCCATCCAACTTAAGACAGGCTTCGAGGCTCTACAATGGCAAAATGAAGCATTGCGGCCAATAGCAACGATTTGCGCTTATTGCCTAAGGTCTTATTCATCGTCCCCTTTATCACGATTGGCGACTATTTCATCTATCAAACCCCAGTCCTTCGCTTCATCAGGCGACATAAAGTTATCGCGCTCAAGCGCAGCTTCCACCTTTTCTAAGCTTTGCCCAGTATGGTGTACATAAATTTCATTAAGCCGCTTCTTAAGCTTTAACGTTTCCTCAGCATGGATCATTATATCTGTCGCCTGACCCTGGTATCCGCCTGAAGGTTGATGCACCATAATACGGCTATTAGGCAGAGAAAATCTCATGCCTTTTTCGCCAGCAGTTAAAAGCAATGAACCCATCGAAGCAGCCTGACCAATCACAAGCGTAGATACTTTTGGCTTGATATATTGCATCGTGTCATAAATAGACAAACCGCTGGTTACCACACCGCCCGGACTATTGATATACATGCTGATTTCTTTTGACGGGTTCTCTGCCTCAAGATGAAGCAACTGAGCAACGATCAAACTTGACATTCCATCATGCACAGGCCCGTTGACAAAAATAATACGCTCTTTGAGCAACCTAGAAAAGATATCGTAAGCGCGCTCGCCACGGCTGGTCTGCTCGACCACCATTGGGACCAAAGTGTTCATGTAGAAGTCGTGAGGATCTTTCATTATGCCCTGCCTATCCGTAATTGTACAAATTCATGCAACTTATTATTGGTAGTCTTAGTGTTGGGACACCTTGACGGCAATAGCTCGCGACAAATTTGCTGCCTGATCTCGAATTAAACCTTTGGAACCCGCAATTCAAGCACCCCATTCCTTTGCTGTTAATATTGATAAAATTATTGTGCGTATTTCAACATTCACTTTCACAGACAGTGTGATTATAATGTTCCTTAGGCCGAAATAGGTGGTTTTCTGTGGATCATGAACGTTTTATCCAAAAGGGCGCCGCGCGCCTTGACTTAAAACAGAATACTAAGACGCGTGAATTTTACTTTGTACTATTGCCAAAGCTCACGATGCTAGCCTTTAGTGCAGCCGTAGAACCGCTCCGCATTGCGAACCAACTGACCAAAACAGAGCTCTATCGCTGGTATACAATGACACCGGATGGTGGAACAGTGACATGTTCAAATGGGGTTAAAATAACACCCGACATGGCTCTGAAATCGCCCCCTAAAGGGGCAACCTCATTTATTTGCTCTGGGGTCGAGCCTTTGTCAGCTGCCGGACCAAAAACACTCAACTGGATTCGCCGAGAAAACCGTATGGGTGCTACTTTAGGTGGTATTTGCACCGGAGCTTTTGCTTTGGCTCAAGCCAATATTATAGGAAATCGTAGCTTTACAGTTCACTGGGAAAATCAACCAAGCTTCATTGAAAGTTTCCAAGAGCATCTTCCGACTCAAAACCTTTATGAAAAAGATTGCCGGCTGATCACCTGTGGTGGTGGCAGTGCATCAACGGATATGATGCTAGATCTGATTGAAACTGACCATGGCCGTGAAATCGCAATCGTAATATCAGACATGTGCATTCACAAAAGAGCGAGCGAGCGCCGGGCGCCACAAAAATCGTCTATTTCGGTTGCAATAGGGTCAAGAAACCAGCGGTTATTGCACGCTATCCAAGTTATGAATGAAACGGTTGAGGACCCCTTACCTTTGTTGGAGCTTTGCGCCACCTTGCAAATTTCTCGTCGCCAATTAGAACGGCTTTTCAAAAAATACACTCACCAATCTCCTACCCAGTTTTATTATGGTTTGCGGCTTGAACGCGCTCATGGCCTTTTAAATGAAACCAATTTACCAATAACCGAAATCGCCATGGCTACGGGTTTTAACAGCACGTCGCATTTAGCACGCCATTTCAGGGCAAAATTCGGCGTGTCTCCCAAAGCCTTACGAAAAGGTTGGAAAACTGATTCTGCCGTAAAAAGTGCAAGTTAAATAGCGGATCAGAGCTGTGTACCAGCATATTTAGGCTTTACTGCGTGTGTGGGCTGGATATCCGAATACGTTCATAAATCAATGTGAGGCCTGCAAGCGATCTACATATCTTGCCAATGTATCAATCTCAATATTAACCGCATCGCCGTGTCCCATCTGCCCCCAAGTTGTAACTGTTTTTGTGTGAGGAATGAAATTAATGCCAAAGCATTTTCCATCTACTTTATTCACAGTCAGCGATGTTCCATTTAGGGTCACCGAGCCTTTGAAGGCAATGTATTTTGCGAGTTCTTCTGGGGCTTCTAACATCACTTCAGTGCTATCCCCAACTTCCTCTAATTGAACAATTTGGGCAACGCCATCTACATGACCTGACACAATATGGCCACCCAACTCATCCCCTACCTTTAAAGCACGTTCGAGATTTACTTTGCGGCCCACATGCCATGCCGTACCGAGTTTATTTTCCAATGGGTAACCAATTGTTGTTTTAGAGATTGTTTCTGCACTAATTTCAACATCAAACCAATCAGCGCCGATTTCAATGACAGTCAAACAGACCCCATCACATGCAATAGAGGCACCAAGCGCAATATCGGATGTCGGATAAACTGTTTTGATACGGGCACGCAAATCACCTCGCTGCTCTAATTCAACGATCTCGCCAATATCGGTAATAATACCCGTGAACATTTTGAAAAAATCCCCTTGTTTACTTATTGATGACGCATTTTTGACTAAATTGACACGTAGCTGCATATCTTAAGCTAGGCCTTATATCTATGGAGCAAATTGTGATTATGGACAAGAACCTGAATGGTGATCGGGTATTTTTGTTTTTGCAAGGCCCGCATGGTCCATTTTTTTCCAACTATCAAAGATGCTTGAGATTGCAGGTTGTAGATGTTGGAGAGTTGGTTTCAATGCTGCGGATAAGGTTTTCTGGCGTCCAAGTAGCAAGTTTATAAGCTTTAAAGAGCCTTACTGCGAATGGCCGGCAACATTTAGAAAAATTGTCACTGATAAAAGCATCACAGACTTGGTTCTTTACGGAGACACGCGGGAAATCCATCAAAGAGCAATCTTAGAAGCGCGCAAACTCAACATTGAAGTCCAT
>CABXKH010000060.1 GCA_902512685.1 Paracoccaceae bacterium
ACGTTAAATGTCTTGTTATCCCCCCGAACCCCGACTTAGCGCCTTGACAAAAGACAAGGTGAGATGACCATAAGTATAATTTTATGTGGTTTTGATCGACCCTATCTTTAATATGTGACCATCGAATGTAGGAGGACGAGTTAGTGGATGCTCTTCAACTGCTATTAAGCGGTTTATCAAATGGCTGTGTTTATGGTTTGATCGCAATGGGTTTTGTACTTATTTACAAAGCGTCTGAAGCGATCAACTTTGCTCAAGGCGATATGATGATGCTTGGAGCTTTCATCACGCTAGGTCTGACGAATGAGCAGTATTTTGACTTACCGTTTTGGGTCTCAGTGCCGATGGCGATGCTGCTTATGGGGGCTATTGGATATGCTCTTGAAGCACTTATTTTAAGAAAAATGTTTGGACAAAGTCAGATCGCAGTGGTGATTGTAACCATTGCCCTTGGATTTGTGGCACGTTTTGTTGCTGGTGCGATTTGGGGTTATGAGCCGCAAAGCCTTGAAAGTCCCATCGCGGGGCTGGACTTCCGTTTTGCAGGACTTGCGCTTGGGATCGATGAATTGATGGTCATTATTGTAACCATTGCTTTGACTGGCGCGCTCTATATTTTCTTTGCCCGAACCAAGCTTGGCGTTGCGATGCAGGCCGCTAGCCAGAACCAAATGGCGGCTTTTTATATGGGCATTCCAGTGAAAAGAATGCACTCACTTGTATGGGCCCTATCCGGCGTGATCGCCGCTATTGCCGGAATTCTATTTGCATCAAAAGGGTCAATTGATCCCTCTACCGGGCTTTTGGGCATAAAGGCCTTTGCTGCGGCCGTCATTGGCGGGCTTGGCAGTTTGCCGGGCGCCCTGATAGGCGGCTTACTTGTGGGGATAGTTGAACCGTTTGCAGCACGGTATATCGAGGGCGACATCGCGAGAATTATGCCGTATTTGTTATTGGTATTGGTGTTGGTCTTCCGCCCGCATGGCATCTTGTCTCAAGTTCAGAGCAAGAAAGTCTAACCAATGCGTATTATTTTCAAAACATCTTATGATGCCGATATACGCTATTTTAGGAATCGGGTACCAGCATTGTGGTATCTGGCGCTTTTGCTGATGTCGATCGCTTTACCATTTATCATCAATGAATTCTGGCTAGGTGAATTTACTTTGATGCTTATCTGGGCGATTGCCGGCATGGGGTTGATGCTGTTGGTTGGCCATTCAGGGCAGGCCAGCTTGGGTCACGCCGCCTTTATGGCTGTTGGGGCCTATTCAAATGTGATTTTGCAGGAATACGGCTTGCCTTTTATCCTGTCTTTACCGCTGGCTGGATTTTTTGCGGGATTGGCCGGTGTATTGGTTGCAATGCCGACGACAAAACTACACGGCATTTATATGGCCATTGCCACAATTGCGATTGGTGTTCTAGCAGAAGATTTAATCGTCATCCTTGCACCATGGACAGGCGGTGTCAGTGGTAAATTCGCGCCTTCAATAGAGATTTTCGGGATCAACTTTGACCGTTACGGAAATGTATCCGGGCTTTACTGGTTGATACTTGGAATTACCTGTTTGATTGTTTTAGGTTATAAAAATATTTTGCGTTCACCTTTGGGGCGAAGTTTTATGGCCATCCGAGACAGTGAAATCTCGGCGCAGGCAATGGGTGTAAATATTGCCCGAACACGCACAATTTCATTTGCGCTTTCCTGTGCCATTACAGGTATTTCGGGCGCACTAATGGGTCATTTCAGTTTGGTTTTCACCAATGAAACCTTTAATATCGTTATTTCAATCTACCTATTGCTGATGATTGTTATCGGCGGGCTTGGGTTCATCCAAGGCGCTTTTATCGGTGCCGCTATTGTCACCTTTTTGCCCAGCGTCATCAGCTTTTCCCGCGATGCATTTTTTTCAAACAGCGCCATCATCCCGGGCATTGAAAGCGGCCTGTTTGGTGCGATCTTGATCTTCGTCATTCTGTTTGAGCCCATGGGGCTCTACGGCCGCTGGTTAAAAATACGCAGCTATTTTGAGCTTTTTCCATTCTATCGCCGCGACATGTTCCGCCGTCAAAAATCCTACCTCAAAACGGAGCGCATGCGATGAATTTGCTAGATCTGCAAAATGTTACCTTGCGCTTTGGCGGTTTGGTTGCGGTAGATAATGTCAGCTTTAGCGTAAAACAGGGCGAGGTCTTTTCACTGGTCGGGCCAAATGGTGCGGGCAAATCAACGATATTCAACATGATCAGCCGGTTTTATGATCCAGCTGAAGGCGATATTCTTTTTCAAGGCCAAAGCATTTTGAAAAAAGCGAGCCATGACATCCCACATTTGGGCATTGCGCGAACATTTCAGAATATTGAACTTTTCGAACAGGCCAGCGTTTTGCAAAACCTATTGGTTGGCCGCCAGCGACACAGACGCTCGAATGTACTTGAAGAGATCTTATTTCTGCCCAAAGTACGCAAGCAGGAACATCACCACCGTCTAGCCGTTGAGCATGTAATCGACTTTTTAGATCTTCAGCCTTACCGCGATAAATTCATCTCCGGGCTTCCTTATGGAATTCGTAAAGTGGTCGAAATGGGACGTGCGTTGGCAATTGGACCAAAGCTTCTGTTATTGGATGAACCGGCGTCAGGCCTGTCCACAGAAGAAACTCAGGATGTGGCTTTTTGGATCGAAGACATCAAAAAGGTCATGGGGATTACGGTGTTGATGGTTGAACATGACATGCATCTGGTCAACTCGGTCTCGGATCGTGTTCTGGCTCTTGCAGATGGTAAAATTCTGACCATTGGCACGCCGAGCGAGGTGCAAAACCATCCAGATGTCATTAAGGCCTATATCGGGAGCGACGAAGAGGATGCTCTGACATGAGCTCTGCCATTTTAAAAATCGACAACCTTGAAAGCTATTATGGTCCAATTATGGCCATCAGAGGTGTGAGCTTAGAGGTGCATAAAGGGCAAATCGTAACTGTCTTAGGGGCAAATGGCGCGGGAAAAACAACACTTTTAAAAACCATTTCCGGTATTATGGATCCCGAAAAGGGTTCAATTTCACTGGACGGCGAGTTTATCCAAGGATTTGAACCAGATAAAGTGGTCCGCAAAGGTATCACCCACGTGCCTGAAGGCCGTGAGCTGTTTCCATTGCTAAGCGTTGAAGACAACTTGATGATGGGGGCCTACACCCGCAAAGATACTGCGGCCATCGCTCAGGATTTGGAAATTGTCTATGATTACTTTCCAATATTACGTGATCGACGCGCCCAAGAATCGGGAACACTTTCGGGCGGCCAGCAACAGATGGTCGCCATTGGCCGTGGTCTTATGGCGCGCCCAAAAATAATGCTTCTTGATGAGCCAAGCTTGGGCCTTTCCCCGCTCTTGGTCAAAGAAATATTCTCAATCGTGAAACGCCTTAACACAGAACAGGGTGTTACAATGGTTTTGGTCGAGCAAAATGCAAAAGTGGCTCTTGATCTGGCCCATTTTGGCTATGTGATGGAGCTTGGCCGTATTGTGATGGACGGAGAGGCAGAAAAACTTGCCGCGTCTAAAGATATTCAAGAGTTTTACTTAGGACAGTCCTCTGAGGCCTCTCAGCGTGGGCAACGGCGCTGGAAACAAAATAAAACCTGGCGGTGATTAAGGAGTTGGCGAAAAATGACTGGTGCAATACCAGAGCAACATGAAATTGATGGCTTCCAGCTCAACAAGGACTTAAGCCAACCACCGCATTTTATTGATGGGGCAGACACGCTGTGCAAACTATGGAGCACACGCTGCAGAAATTTAGGCCAGAGGACAGCACATCGCGAAAAAGAATACGGCATCTGGAAATCTTTTAGTTGGGATCAGTTTTATGACCGCGCGCGGCAAATTGGTCTTGGTCTGCGCCGTCTGGGGCTTCAACGCGGAGAAGTGGTTTCTATTCTCGCCGAAGACAGTAAAGAATGGATTTATGCCGATATTGGCATTCAATCTGTTGGCGGTATTGCCAGCGGTGTTTACACCACTGACAGCGCACGCCAACTTGCATATTTGGTGAATGACAGCGACAGCCGCTTTTTGTTTGTGGAAAATGATGAGCAATTGGACAAATATTTGTCGATTGCAGATAAAATGCCAGGGCTTTTAAAGGTCATCGTTTTTGATCTTGATGGGCTGCATGATTTTAAAGATGACAATGTGATATCTTTAGAGCAGCTCTATCAGATCGGCGCTGAGGCAGCCATCGAAAACCCCACTGAATTTGAAGATGAAATAGCCAAAGGCGAGCCAGAGGATACATGCCTTTTGATTTACACCTCTGGGACAACTGGTGATCCCAAAGGGGTTGAGATCAGCAATGCTAACATTATGTTTTCGATGTCAATTGGCCCCCAAACCCTGCAAGTTTTCGATACAGATGAACAACTTTGCTTTTTACCTTTATGCCATATACTAGAGCGTCTTTTATCAGTGTTTCTGCCGATTTTTGCCGGATCAAAGGTCAATTTTGCCGAAAGCACAGAAACCGTCTTTGAAAATATACAAGAGGTTAGCCCAACCGTTTTCACAGCCGTTCCGCGGGTATGGGAAAAGATGTATTCCCGCACCTCGATTATGATGGAAGATGCAACGCCTTTTGGACGTTGGGCATTCCGGCAAGCGCTCAAAGCCGGCCACAGGCGATTGAAAGCTGATCAAGCCAATAAACCGATCCCCCTAACCTATCGGTTTTGGGATTTTGTGCTGCTTAGAAATTTGCGCCGAATGCTGGGCATGGATAAATTGCGCCGAGGGGGCACAGGCGCTGCGCCCATCTCTCCGGATCTTTTGAAGTGGTTTCGCGCCATCGGTGTACCAATTTATGAAGGCTACGGGATGAGTGAAACCGCGGGCGTTATGACGATCAATTTGCCAGAAGCTGAAAGCTTGGGCAGCGTTGGGCGTGTCGTACCGGGCGCAGAGGTCCGAATTGGCGATGGCGGAGAAATTCAATATAAGGGCGCCAACTGCTTTAAGGGGTATTGGAAAAGCCCTGAAAAAACCAAGGACACCTTTACCAGCGATGGGTGGCTTCGCTCTGGCGATATTGGCCGATTGGACAATCAAGGTTACCTGACCATCACCGGGCGGATGAAGGACATTATTATCACGCAGGGCGGCAAAAACATTACCCCTGCCGAAATAGAAAATCGGTTAAAATTCTCACCCTATATTAGCGATAGTGTGGTAATAGGTGATAATCGGAAATACCTGTCCTGTTTGATCATGATTGATCAAGAAAACGTCGAAAAATTTGCCCAGGACCGGCGGGTTCCATTTTCTGATTTTGCCTCGCTCTGTCGTGCCGAGCCGGTAATTGAATTGATCGAAAGCATCATAAACGAGGTGAACAAGAGTTTCGCTCGGGTTGAACAAATCAAAAGCTTTCGACTAATTGATACGCTTTTGACAGCAGAAGATGATGAGCTAACGGCAACAATGAAATTAAAACGCAGTTTTGTAGAGCAAAAATATCAAACCCTGATTGACGAAATGTATCAATGAGTGTTCCAATGCAAGTAAACAAACTAAAATATAACCAACTGAGGAGAAGACATGAGAACTCTATTTAAATCAATGGCAATCGTGGCGCTCACAGCCACAACTGCCATTTCAGAAACCCAAGGCGTCACAGACAGCGAAGTTTTAATTGGGTCCAACCAAGATATGTCAGGACCATTTGCAGCCTTTGGTGCACCTGCGGTTCAAGCAGCCAAAATTTATTTTGACGAAATCAATGCCGCTGGCGGCGTTCATGGCCGGCAAATCCGTATGGTGGTCGAAGATCACGCCTATCAAATGCCCAAAGCCATGAGCGGCCTAAATAAACTGGTGAATTCGGACAAAGTATTTGCGATGCTCCTGAGCCTTGGAACTCCAATGAACATTGCGTCGTTCCCACTCTTAGAGTCCAAACAAATCGCCAATGTGTCCCCTTTGACTGCTGCGCGCCAAATGGCTGAACCACCATCAAACATCAAATATGCTGGCACATCATCGTATCACGCACAAATGCTGGCAGCGGTTCCTTATGTTGCGGAACAGACTGGCGCAAAAACAATCTGTTCAATGTATATTCCATCTGACTTTGGCCTGGAAATTGCCGAAGGAACACATGATGCGGTAAAAGCTAACGGACTGACCTTTGGTGGTGAGACCAAGCACAAACCGGACGAGTTGGATTTTGTTGGCTCAATATCAAAACTCGCCAGCCAAGGATGTGAAGCGATCACAGTAGCCCTTGGTGTGCGCCAAGCCATTACGGCAGTTGCAACCGCTAAAAAAATGGGTTTAACAGATCTTAAATTTATTGGATCTTCTGCCTCGTTCCACACAGCTATTGCAAAAGTTCCCGGCGGGGTGACCGAAGGCTTCTATGCCGCGGCTGGTTGGTCTGACATTGTGGCCAGAATGGGCCATCCTGATGTGGCCAAATGGGTGGCTTCTTATCAGGGCGCAACCGGTGAATTTCCCGGCTCTGGCGCGCTTTTAGGGCGCTCTGCAGCCGAAACTCTTGTTCGGGCACTTGAAGCAGCAGGGCATGACCTTACACCAGAAAGCTTCCAAGCGGGTATGGAGTCTTTGAGCTTTGAAGATACGATCTCTGACGTTCAGGTGGACTATTCAGCCGATGACCATCAGGGCGCTGACCTCGTTGTGATCAGCCAAATTCAAGAGGGCAACTGGACGGAACTGGTTCGTAAATAAGGATTAGCTGAACTTGTTTTAAAACATTGAACCGCGCCGGAGAAAATTTCCAGCGCGGTTTTTTTATCTTTAAACGAGCGGGCTGCTGAATGTCCAACTGGCCTTATAAAACCAAAAATACCACCGAAAAGAGAAACTGTAATAGTTGTTCTAATCCATTTCCTGCCTCTGGTGTGGCCCCCACTGTTGTTTCAACCGTTATTGGGACTTCTGCTACCACCTCTGGCATAACCCCTGCATAAGTCGCGCCAGCTATCAATATTGCCAAGGCAGTTAATTTTAGTGTTTTCATTATCTACTCCATTGTATTCTAAAAAAGGCCTGACGGCTTTTGAGTGTTTCAGCCGCCAGGCCAGTTGAATGCGAAACAGTAGAGGCAACAGGGTGGGTTCAAACCGTCCGCATCAATGCTTCGAGGGCGTGGCGTTGGTTTGCCAGACCGGCGTGCAGAAATTATGCAGAACTTTTGAAATTATATGAGCCAGCTAAGGAAATCTTTTGCAGTTTTCAATCTAACGCGTGCAGAAGGTCGAAAATGCAAAAATAAAAACTAACTGTGGATCAAGTCAGCGCGTTGGAATATCCTGCACGCATATCTTGGCCAGCCTATAAATTGTATCGAGTGAAAAATGTTGGTTCCTTTGACCTTGCTTGACCTTCCTGATGGTCTTTCTGATTTGCAAATTGCCAGTTTTGCTTTGGGCCATTTAACAGATTCAGAGCCAATGTTTTTGGAAAGCACAGAGCATGAAAATGTGGTCTCGTTTTCATCACCGGATCGGTTTTATTTGTTGCACCAAGTGCAAAACTCGACCGGGCGCGAAAAATTTCTACCACTGCTGAAACTTAACCCTTTGGACCAAGAATTCTATACGCTTGATCCGGCTTATTGTTATGTCTGCTTTAACGTCTACAAAGAGCATAATGCCGCCGAATTCTATGGCTGGTATCGGGCCAATGGAAAGCAGCGCGAAGCCACTGCCGTGGAAAGTGCCTTACGACCCCATCTTTCCAATTCTGAGCTTAATTCCATGGCAGTACTGGTGGCCGTAATGAAAAAACTTTCGCAATTATAGCCGTCGGCATTGCTTTTGTTCTTGGATTAAGTCGCCGCCTTTCCAAAAACCCGATACCGTTTCGCCATCAGAGAACACATAGATGCCACAGCCATCAGATTTGTTGTCAACAAAATCACCAATATATTTGTCACCATTTTTCTTGATAATCTGCCCAAAGCCATTGATTTTATCACCGACCCAAGTGCCTATATATCTATCGCCCCAGGGAAATTCATAGACCCCGAAACAGTCGCTCCACGCGCTTAATTTGGATTCAGGGCAAATCTGAGATTTCGCAGCAAGCTCATCCAGTTTTTCAGCAAAAACCAGCGTTTCAAAAGGGTAACCGCCCAAGATAACCTGAAGCGTCTGGGTTACATCCAAAGGCTGACTGGACAACTTTGGCCGCACTTCAGTCCATACTCCTTGATAGACCTTTGGGGTTTTGGTGACCAAGATCTCGGTTTCTACTTTTGAGCGCTTAGCGATCTGGATAGTATCTTGGTTTTGTGACTGTTTAGGCATTTTATCGCGATTCAAGAGTGCAAACTCTGGCCGCCATTTTTGAATAAACAGTCCCATTTGATCGGCCGTGACAAGACAGAGCAATCCGAAAATCACTCCTAAAAAGATAAAGCTTAGAAATTGGATCAGCTTATTTATCATCTTTTGCACTCGAGATCCGGCATCGATATAGCGCGAACAGGTGGTGACAGCATTGTCTTTTGTATTTTAGGCTGTAGCTCTTAAAGACTGCAAGCGGAGTTTAATCAAGGATGTGCCATAACATATCCGGTTTGCCAAAGCACTTGTGCTTTATCCAAGGTCCCATATGATTTGACTATCTTAAATAGCCGAATTGATCTTTGTGATTTTCTGCTGCTTACATAGACCGCTCGGCACACAATGGCAGGAGGCCAAAATGCGCAATTTTATTTTCCTAATGTCTTTGACAGTTCTTTGTGCCTGCGACATTCCATTTGTGCCTTTTGTCTAATTTAAATGGCATGGATGGACGGGCTACCCCGGTGCGGGATTTAATTCCTGTTTGGGAAAGCTAGAGGCAAATCAATAAAATTAATTATGGCGATCCTTGATATTTAGAACCGCACTTCCAGTTTTAATTTCGCCATTTATGAAAAATATTAATTATTTAAATTAGTAATAAAATTTATTAACTTAACTTTTAAAATTAAATATCCCAATCACACTTTTACTATACTACGAGAAAATATTTAAATTTCTTGTATTCAGTGTATTTCATGCCATAAATATTAAAATTTGGCACGAAACTATAGTTTAAGGAACTTGGTTTGAATACCCCAGACAATCTAATACGCCGTGCGCGGATGTATAGCGGACTTGTCATATTTTTGTATGTGACTGTTCATCTTGTAAATCACTCAATGGGTTTAATCAGTCTTGAGGTTATGGAAGGCCTGCGACAACGCGTGAGTGCATTTAATAGAAACATCGTCGTTTCACTGACTTTATACGGTGCTTTACTTGTTCATACCTTGTTGGGGTTTCATCATTTGCTGACCCGGCGGTCATTTAAAATGTCGGCAAAAGACTGGACACAATTGGTCACCAGCTTTGCTCTGCCGCTTGTTTTATTGCCACATATGTTCGCAAGCGGCTACACACCGCGATTTAAAGATGCCCAAACAAGCTACAAGGTTGTTCTGGACGGCATGCTTGAAGATGGCGGCATTTATTTCATGGGTTTATTTGTGGTTTTTGTTTGGGTGCATGGCATTATTGGCATAACGTCAATGATAAAATTCCATCCCGTTTACCAAAAATACAAAAACGCATTTTTAGTGGTGTCCTGGCTTTTGCCAATTTTGGCCGTACTTGGGGCGGTAACCGCCAGTAAGGAGTTGGCGACCGACATAGAAAACAACAAAATCATAATGGAACAGGTTTATGCAGAGGCCAATATTGGAAAGGAACTGGAAGCAGAGTTAATGCAAACGAGCGATATGCTCATGGTAAATTATCTTTTCATTTTACTCGGCGTTACCCTTTTTGTGTTTGTGTTACATCAGGTCCGCAAAGCCTTTCGCAAAATTAAAATCACCTATCCCAACGGCAAAGAAGTAAGGGTGGCCAAAGGCACATCCATTCTAGAGGCCAGCCGAGAGCATCGTATCGGTCATGTGTCGATGTGCGGTGGGCGGGGGCGTTGTTCGACCTGCCGCGTGCGCGTAATGTCGGATATTGAAACGCTGCCACCTCGCAACGGCATTGAAAGCATTGTGGCTGAGCGGCTTTCGCTGCAAGACAATGTACGATTGGCCTGCCAATTGCGCCCAACCAGCGCGGTGGAAGTGCGCCCCTTGGTGAATGCGCCAGTTGAAACTCTAACCACCGAAGACCGAGAAACTCTGTGCGGGCGAGAAGAAGAGATCGTGGTTATGTTCGTTGATCTAAGAGGCTTTACAGCGATCTCAGAAAAGCTATTGCCCTATGACACTGTTTATTTGCTAAATCAGTATTTCAAAATTGCCGGTGAAGCGATCGTCCAATCGGGCGGCCGAATTGATAAATTTATCGGCGACGGCATCATGGCTTTGTTTACCGATGGCAGTGGGGTTGAGGAAAATTCCAAAAATGCGCTTCTGGCGGCCGGGAAGCTTGCAGAAGGTATAAAAGAGCTGAGCACTGAAACCAGCAGCGACTTTGGCTCGGATTTGAAATTTGGCATTGGCATTCACGCGGGCACGTCTGTTGTA
>CABXKH010000061.1 GCA_902512685.1 Paracoccaceae bacterium
TCAAAAACCTTCACATCAGCCCCACGAAGGCGCAAAGCAAGCGCCGTGGCCAAACCGCCAATGCCGGCGCCAATAACTGAGATTTTCTGATCTTTGATCATAGGTCACCGAAAACAAAAAACCGAAGCACTGCTTCAGTTTTTGCACTTGGCTTATTCGTCGCGGTGAACTTTTTCACGCCGTTCATGTCGCTCTTGCGCCTCTAGGCTCATGGTGGCAATGGGCCGGGCGTCCAGCCGCTTGAGGGAGATGGGATCGCCCGTCACCTCGCAGTAGCCATATTCACCCTCTTGAATTCTGCGCAAGGCGGAATCAATTTTGGTGACCAATTTGCGCTGCCGATCGCGGGTGCGCAGTTCAAGCGCGCGGTCGGTTTCTTCACTGGCGCGATCTGCTATATCAGGGATATTGCGTGTCCCATCCTGCAGACCTTCGATTGTTTCCTTGCTGTCACTGAGCAAGTCATTTTTCCAGGCCAGCAACTTTCGGCTAAAATACTCAAGTTGCCGGTCATTCATAAACGGTTCGTCTTCTGCAGGAGTATAATCCTCAGGAAGAAAGGCGTCTTGCTTCATTTCCTCTCCTTCATGCAGGTCAGCATGTGACATGCACAGCTCCTTTTGACTAAAAGCGATTTTCTGCACCGCACCTAACGCAACACAACGTCATTGTCACTAGCCAATAGCAACGCATTGCAGCAAAATGATATTCCGTCTAGGGTTCGCCCGCGGGGCGCAGGGCCACGAACCACATCGAGCACACAATAGGGCAGGCTATGAAATTCACCGGAACGAAAGACTATATCGCAACTGACGATCTGACTATTGCAGTGAATGCAGCGGTCACGCTAGAGCGGCCACTGCTGATCAAAGGCGAGCCAGGAACCGGAAAAACTGAACTTGCCAAGCAGGTGGCCTCCGGGCTTGGGCTGACAATGATCGAATGGAATGTCAAATCCACCACCAAGGCCCAACAAGGTCTTTATGAATATGATGCAGTCAGCCGTTTGCGCGACAGTCAGCTGGGCGAACAAAAAGTTCATGATGTGTCAAATTACATCCGTAAAGGCAAACTTTGGCAGGCCTTTGAAGCCGACGAAAAAGTTGTGCTTTTAATAGATGAGATCGACAAAGCGGATATCGAATTCCCAAATGATCTATTGCAGGAACTCGATAAAATGGAGTTCTACGTCTATGAAACGGGCCAAACGATCGCTGCAAAACACCGTCCGATTGTGATCATCACCTCGAATAATGAAAAAGAATTGCCGGACGCATTTTTGCGGCGCTGTTTCTTTCACTATATCCGGTTTCCCGATGTCGAGACCTTGAAACAGATTGTCACCGTGCATCATCCGGGGATAAAAGAATCACTTTTGACCACGGCTCTGACGCAGTTTTTTGAGCTGCGCGAACAACCCGGTCTTAAGAAAAAACCGTCAACCTCAGAAGTTCTCGATTGGCTCAAGCTGCTTTTGGCCGAGGATCTTACCGCCGAGGATCTAAAACGCGACGGCGCAAATGCGCTGCCCAAACTGCACGGCGCTTTGCTAAAAAACGAACAAGACGTGCATTTATTTGAACGCCTGGCCTTTATGGCCCGCGGCGAACGGTGATGTGCTGCTGTCGCAATTAAGTCGAAGTTAACCACAGCGGGGTCACATTTTGGCCCCAAAAAATTTTTAAACGATTCGAATGATTTATGCTCTTTGTCTAAACACATTTGGAAAAACTAGGTTTCTATCTTTGTTTTTTTTCCTACACTCTTTTCTTGGACTGGGTCTCATATTGAAAAACTCGCCTAGGTTCAAAAGCAAATGAAACACTTTCTCTTTATAGTTTTATTGTTGCTTTGCAGCTGCATACAGATGCCGCAGGATGACATTGTGAGCCGGGCGAACACCCGCTGGCAGGACAGTCTATTTAGAAACCCGTTTCCAGCACCCAATCTGCCTGTTTTGCCAAATTCCAATGCTGATCTGGCACGCGATTTTCTAGATTTATCCTTTTCTTTGGAAAGCGGGCGCGCTTTGCCAATGCTTACCAGGTTCGAAGGACCTATTTCGGTTCATCTTTCCGAACATGCGGCCGAATCACTTCCTTCTGATTTGAATCGACTGATCCGCCGGCTGCGTACCGAGGCGGGTTTGGAAATATTTTTAACCCAATCAAAGGCAGCAAATATCACTATCCAATCAGTTTCGCGGACGCAGCTTCGCAAAGCCCTGCCAAACGCGGCCTGTTTTGTTGTTCCAAATGTCAACTCGCTGCGTGATTTCCAGCTGAGACGAAACAGCAAGGCCGCAAGCTGGTCCCATCAAACCGAGCGCCATAAAGTTATGATATTTCTTCCATCTGATGCCACCCCCCAAGAAGTGCGCGATTGTTTGCATGAAGAGTTCGCGCAGGCGCTTGGGCCGCTCAATGACCTTTACCGCCTCCCCAACTCTGTTTTTAACGACGATAATGTTCATATGGTCCTGACCAGTTTTGATATGCTGATCTTAAAGATCACCTATGCCTCAGACCTGCACAGCGGCATGAGCCGAACGCAGGTTCAAGATCGCCTGCCTGCGATTCTGAATAAAATCAATCCACGCGGTATTTCACGCAGCCCAAACAATTTAAAGCCAACTCCGCGCGTTTGGATCAATTTGATCCAAACCTCTTTTAGCCCTGATATATCCATCAGCAGACGGCATAGCGCTGCCCGTCAATCTGTTTCAGTGGCCCAAACCAACGGCTGGCACGACCATCGCTTGGGTCTGAGTTATTTTTCGCTCGCTTTGATCACCCAATCCCAAGATATCAAAAAGTCCGAAAGTCTTTTTAAGGCAGCCATGGAAAACTTCAGGCGCAATCCACAATCTCGATTGCATAGAGCCTATACCGCTTCGCATCTTGCCTCTTACGCTCTTATCGACAACCGTCCGCAATATGCTCTTGATATGGTCGAGCCGAATATTAAAATTGCATGGGAATTTGAAAACGCAACCCTGCTTGCTACACTTTTGCTGTTAAAAGCCGAAGCTCTGGATAATCTTGGGCGCGGCGATGAAGCACGCAGCGTTCGACTGGACAGTTCGCACTTGGCAGGGTACGGGTTTGGCTCAGAACGGGCTTGGAACACGAAGCGGCGCGCTATCAGTGAGCTCAGCGCAGGTATGCAAAACGGCGGATGACAAAATGTACTTACTTTTTGGCTTAATTGGCGCAACAATCGGCGGCATGACAGCAAAACGGCGAAAAGGGCGCGCAGCCGATATTGCGCAATATGCTGCCGCCTATGGCATTCTTTTTACGATCCTTGGGCTGATGCTTACGATTTTCATTGAACGAGTGTTGATATAAGCAATGTTTTTGCCGTTTTTTGATACTTTGCGAAAAACCGGTGTTCCCGTTTCAATGCGCGAATTTTTAAGCTTTCTCGAAGCGATGAAAGTCGGCCTGTCAACCTATGATATTGATGCGTTTTATTTTCTTGCGCGCGCGACCATGGTCAAAGACGAACGCAACCTTGATAAATTTGATCGCGCCTTTGCGGCCACTTTCAAAGGCCTTGAAAAAATTTCCGCAGCTGAAGTTCTAAATGCTGTGGATATACCCGCTGACTGGCTGGAAAAACTGGCCGAAAAGCATCTGAGCGCCGAAGAGCAGGCCGAGATTAAATCGCTGGGCGGATTTGAAAAGCTGATGGAAACGCTCAAAGAGCGGCTTAAAGAACAAGAAAAACGCCATCAGGGCGGCAGCAAATGGGTCGGCACTGCCGGCACATCCCCTTTTGGCGCCTATGGTTATAATCCCGAAGGCGTGCGCATCGGGCAAAAAGAAAGCCGCCACAAACGGGCGGTAAAAGTGTGGGACAAGCGCGAATTTAAAAATCTTGATGACACGGTTGAACTTGGCACGCGAAATATCAAAGTGGCCCTGAAGCGCTTGCGCAGCTGGGCCCGCGACGGCGCCGACGATGAGCTGGATATAGATGGAACCATCAGATCGACCGCTGAAAACGGCTATCTTGATGTGCAGACGCGCCCCGAGCGCCGCAATGCGGTCAAGGTCCTGCTGTTTTTGGATGTGGGCGGATCAATGGACCCCTATATCCGTGTGGTCGAAGATTTGTTTTCTGCAGCGCGCAGCGAATTTAAACACCTTGAATACTATTATTTTCACAATTGTCTTTATGAAGGCGTATGGCGCGACAATCATCGGCGCTGGAATGATCAAACGCCAACCGAAGAAGTATTTCGAACCTATGGGCCGGATTACAAATGTATCTTTGTCGGGGACGCCAGTATGTCGCCCTATGAAATTGCCTATCCCGGCGGCGCCAATGAGCATTGGAACCCCGAGGCAGGTCAGGTATGGCTTGAGCGCGCGCGCGATCAATGGACATCAAATATCTGGATCAACCCCCTGCCCGAACGTCATTGGGGCTATACGCATTCGATTTTCATGATCCGTGAGATTTTTGAAGATCGCATGGTTCCAATGACCTTGGCGGGGCTTCAGAACGGAATGAAAGAGTTGGTGCGTTAAACCTTGCGTTTAAAGCCGCTCTTTACCATATCTTAACCATGCTAAGTTTAACCCCGATCTTTTTGGCGCTGATTTACGGACTGGTAATGTACCGGTTCTCTGCCTCTCGATTAAACAAAACGCTGGACACCCAATCGGTCGAGTTGATGGACCCAAAATTGCAGCCGGTGATTTCACGCATGGCGCAGGCCCTGGATGTTGGCAAAATCTCTGTATATATTTATGAAATCGAACCGGTGAACGGATTGGCCGCCCCGGACGGGCGTATTTTTATCACCCGCGGATTTTATCAAAAATACCAAAACGGAGAAGTGTCGGGCGACGAGCTGTCATCGGTCATTGCCCATGAGCTTGGCCATGTGGCTTTGGGTCATTCGCGGCGGCGGATGATTGATTTTTCGGGCCAAAACGCGGTTCGCGTGGCGCTTGGAATGGTGCTTGGACGCTTGCTGCCCGGGATTGGAGGCTGGTTGGCCAATATCGTTGCAAATTTGTTGATGGCAGGGCTGTCACGCAGCGATGAGTATGAAGCTGATGAATATGCCTCTGCCCTGCTTACCAAAGCCGGCATTGGCACCGATCCGCAAAAATCATTGTTTCGCAAACTGGATGCGCTTACGGGTCAAACCGGCCGCATGCCCGCGTGGTTGATGAGCCACCCAAAGGTCGAAAATCGGGTCGCCGCGATTGAGGTGCTCGACGAAAAGTGGACACCAAAAGGCGATCAATGACACCACCGCGATACTGCCGCGATACCGACCCGATACCGATGTGCTAATTTCGGCAAAAACCACGCCGCAAAGCTTTATGATTTGGCGGCGTGTAAATACGCAATCAATTGATGCGTTGAGCCATCAAGACCCGTTGCCGGCTGCGCCCCCGCAACGATGGGACCAAGCGATGTGGCCAGCTCTTTACCCAGCTCGACACCCCATTGATCAAAGCTATTGATCCCCAAAATTGCCCCTTCGACAAACACCCGGTGCTCATAGAGCGCAATAATCTGGCCCAGCACTTTTGGTGTCAGCTTTGGGTAGATCAGTGTTGTTGAGGGGCGGTTTCCGGCAAAAACGCGGTGCTTAGCTTGCCGCTCTAACTCATTGCCTTCAAACCCTTTTTCCTCCATCATGGCGCGAGCTTCAGTCAGGGATCGGCCGCACATCAAGGCTTGCGACTGGGCCAGACAATTGGCCGATAAAAGCTGATGGTGCTCGGCCATATCCGGCTCATGGCCTTGGGCGGCCAGCATAAATTCACAAGGCACCACATGCGTGCCCTGATGGATCAGCTGATAAAAGGCATGTTGGCCATTTGTGCCCGGCTCGCCCCATACCAAAGGACCAGAGGCAAAATCCAAATCACTGCCATCCATGGCAACGGATTTTCCGTTGCTTTCCATCTCAAGCTGCTGCAAATACGCCGGCAACCGCGCCAAACGTTGATCATAAGGCAACACCGCCCGGCTGGAATATCCGCACACCTGATGATGCCAAAGACCCACCAACGCGAGCATCACAGGCATGTTTTCCACCAAAGGCGCGGACTGAAAATGTTGGTCCATCGCTTCAGCGCCCTTTAAGAAGTCGGTAAAGTTTTGCGGGCCGATAGCTATCATCAAACTGAGGCCAATAGGCCCCCACATTGAATAGCGCCCCCCAACCCAGTCGGCAAAACCAAACACGCGCTCTTTGCTGATGCCGAACTCGGCTGTTTTATCCGACGCTGTCGAAAGCGCTGCAAACTGCTCAGCCGGATTTCTAACTTTGCTTGCCATCCACTTCAACGCGCTGCGCGCATTGGTCATGGTTTCAATTGTGGTGAAAGTTTTTGAGGCCACGATCACTAAAGTTGTTTCAGGATCAAGGCCTTGCACAGTATCGGCAATATGGGCGGCATCCACATTTGACACAAAATGGCAGTGCGGGCCATCATGATAAGGCGCCAGCGCCAAACAGGCCATCGCAGGCCCAAGATCCGATCCGCCAATGCCAATGTTGACCACATCCGTGATTTTTCCGCCCTGCCCGCGATATTCACCACTGCGGACGGCATTTGCGAACTGCGCCATCCCGACACGGCTTTCACGCACATCGGGCATCACATCAGCCCCATCGACGAAAACAGGATCGCTTCCGAAATTGCGCAATGCACTATGCAAAACGGCGCGGCCCTCAGTGGCATTAATCGGTGCACCAGAAAACTTTGCCGCACGTTTTTCAGCCAACTCTTGGGCCTCGGCCAATTCTAATAAAGCCTGACGAGCTTCCCTGTCTAAATTGGTCTTTGAATAATCAAAAAGTAGTTGATCCACCCGCACCGAAAATTCACTCGCCCGATCACCACCGGCAAATAATGACAAAATAGGGCGCTCTTTTTGCGCCGCCCAATTCACCGCAAGGGTTTCAAACATGTTTTGATCCTTATTTAACTGCACCCAGTTTTGCGGCTATTATGCCGCCCAATGAATGTGCGCGCCATTCAAAACCGCACGCACAGGGGCCTCAGAGGCAGATAAATTCTGCGCCTGTTCAAGCGCTGCACGCTTTTCTGCGCCAAAAATAACGATATGTTTGGCCATTGCCGCATCCAATACAGGCGCCGATAGGGTCATCCGCGGCTCTGGTGCACCAGGGGCGCGCATGGCCAAAAGTGGCGGCGCGTCTGGTGCAAGAGCGCGCTCAAGCTGATCGGCACCGGGAAATAAAGACGCGGTGTGCATATCTGCCCCCATTCCCAACAGTAACACAGAAATCGGTAATCGAGACTGGATTTGCGTGCTGAGTTCTTCAAGCCCGTCCTCAGGATGTTCATACGGTGCATAAAGCGGAAGATGACCGGCTTTGGCAGCGCGGCTTACAAACAAACGTTCTTTTAGCAACCGTGTATTTGAGCGTTCGCTGGTTTCCGGCACCCAGCGTTCATCGCTAAGCATGATGTCAACTGCGCTCCAGTTGATGGACGTGGCACACAGAAGATCAAAAATAGGTCCCGGTGTAGTTCCACCGGGAACCACTAATGTGGCCCGCGTCTGGTGTAGCAATGCAGCATTTAAATCACCTGCGATTTTTGAAGCAAGTTCTATGGAAAGTTTTTCACGATCTGGGTATTCGATCAGTTGCATTAGCGGATTTCCCGCCATTTTCTGTCGTCGCGGTGCATGAGCATCAAGGCATCCTCAGGTCCTGAACCGCCCGCATCATAGGGTTTTGGCACATCTTTTGTTTCGCCCCAATGATTTATAATTGGATCGGTCCAAGCCCATGCGGCCTCGACCTCATCGCCGCGCATAAACAAAGTTTGGTTGCCGCGGATCACATCCATAATCAAGCGCTCATAGGCGTCTGGCACTTCACCCACTTCAGGGCCAAGCGCCTCAGCAAAGGTCATATCAAGTGGCACATCAATCAGCCGCATGCCGCCCGGGCCCGGTTCTTTGATGGTTACATCCATTGTGATACCTTCATCAGGCTGCAAACGGATGATCAAAGCATTTCGGTGGCTTCCCGCTTCAGGGCCAAAAATGGAATGGGGTGTTTCTTTGAACACAACAGCAATTTCCGAGCTGCGCGCGCGCAGCCGCTTGCCAGTGCGCAAATAAAACGGCGTGCCGGCCCATCTCCAATTGCTGATATGCGTTTTCAGGGCAACATAGCTTTCGGTGCGCGAGCGGCGATTTTCCACATGGGCGCGATAATCTGGATGGTCAGATGAAGCGCCATATTGCCCACGGACCAAATGATGCGGTGATACGGGATCAAGAGCGCGAATAACTTTAAGCTTTTCATCACGCACCGCATCTGGGTCGAACTTTGCAGGTGGTTCCATTGCAATCAAGCAAAGTAGCTGCATCAGATGGTTTTGCACCATATCACGCATCGCCCCAGAGGTGTCGTAATAACCACCGCGCCCGTCCACCCCAACAGTTTCAGCAACAGTAATTTGGACATGGTCGATATACAGTGCATTCCAAAGGGGCTCAAAAAGCATATTCCCAAAACGCACCGCCATCAGGTTTTGTACGGTTTCTTTACCAAGATAATGGTCAATCCTATAAATCTGATCTTCGGAAAAATGCTGCGCCAGCGTTGCATTGAGTGATCGGGCCGATTTAAGATCATGGCCAAAGGGTTTTTCCACCACAATGCGACTATCTGGAAGTGCGATATCATGGCTGTGCAGCCGTTCAGCCAAATCTCCGAACAAGGCCGGCGCAACAGAAAAATAAAATGCCCTCACATGACCATCGCGCATTTTTGCCGCCAAATCTGGCCAGCCATTGGTTCCTTTGGCATCTATAGCCACATAATCCAAACCACTCAGAAATGCCTCTGTCACATCATTTGGAACGTCTTTAGGTCCAAATTCAAAAAGGGATTGTTTGATAAATTGACGGTAGCCGTCGGCATCGTACTCAGCACGCGCGGCACCGATAATCTGGGCATCCTGCGGCATTTGACCCGCGATGAAACGGCGAAACAAACCTGGTAGAATCTTGCGGCGAGCAAGGTCACCCGTTCCGCCAAAAATCACCAAATCAAAAGGTTCTACCGGAATGACGCGTGAAACCATTTTTAGGCCCTCTTTTGTTGGGTTAGTTTAGCCAATGCTCGACGGCCATCAACCCTGTTATTGTTAGCGCTAACGTATGGGGTGTTTACCGAACCAAAGGATCAAAGTCCACAGCTCTTGTCAGTTCACAAATGCGTCAAATCGGCACCTTAAGGTTGCGCTGTTTCAAAGGATGGTTAAAAATACTAATAAGACCATTGGAGAGCAAATGAATAAATTACTGCCCGTCCAGTTAAAGGGACAAAAATTTCAACATCGTGAAATTACAGCCGACGGATCGCAACGCGCATCAGTGGCATTTAGCAAGCCTGAAACGCTTTGGTTCAATACCGGCACATTGTGCAACATCACCTGTCCAAATTGTTACATCCACAGTTCGCCCACCAATAACCGTTTGGTTTACATAACCAGTAAAGAAGTCACAGATTTTCTAGATCAGGTAAGCGATCGAAACTGGCCCCTGCATGAAATCGGCTTTACCGGTGGGGAACCGTTTATGAACCCTGAAATGATTAATCTCGCTCGGGTTTCGTTATCTAGGGGCTATAAGGTTTTGATCCTGACAAATGCAATGCAACCGATGATGCGAAAATCAATGCAAAACGGTTTGATTACATTACAAAACAACTTTGCAGAGCGACTTACGCTACGGGTTTCGTTGGATCATTGGTCTGCCGCAAAACATGACAGCGAACGCGGTCAAGGCAGCTTTTTAAAAACCTTAAAAGGCATGTGCTGGCTGCGTGACAATGGGATAAGGATGACCGTTGCCGGACGTACGGTTTGGGGTGAAAGCGATGCCCAGTCCCGTCAGGGATACGCGCAATTGTTCGCCGAGAATGGCTTTGAAATTAACGCCGGCGATCCCGCTCAATGTGTCCTGTTCCCGGAAATGGATGAAACTGTTGAAGTTCCTGAAATCACAACGGCGTGCTGGGACATTCTTGGCAAACCGGCCGATAGTCCGATGTGCGCTTCGTCGCGTATGGTAGTGAAACGCAAAGGCGCAGATTCCCCGAGTGTGGTTGCCTGCACCCTATTGGCCTATGATCGGCGATTTGAAATGGGCAACACATTACAAGAAGCGGAGAGCAAAGTTTGGCTCAACCACCCTCATTGCGCAAAATTCTGTGTTCTGGGCGGCGCATCTTGCTCTGGCTAAGCAGCACCTAAAGATTGGCTTGATTTCACCTATAGATAGGGTGCCTTTTTGTATTCTAAGAGCTCTCGGGCTTTGTCACTCAGTTCAACTACAACAGCCGGTTCAGGGTTGGCGATGGTGCGGCAGCGGCGATCTTCCTCGGGTTTCTTGTTTGCCGCGCGTTTAAGCTCGGTCAAAAACCTCTGGGCGAGTAATTCGGTTAAAAG
>CABXKH010000062.1 GCA_902512685.1 Paracoccaceae bacterium
AGATGGCCAACAATGCTGGCTTGATCGCTTGTTAGAACCTTCCCGGTTAGCATCAATGCCCAGGTTGAGGCATTGACCAATGGTGATGTCGAATGGCTCATATGTTTGCCCCAATCGGACGGTGCAATTTTGTCTTCAATCAAAGCGTCAATGGTCGCGGCATCAGGGACACGCAGCAAAGCCTCAGAAAGGCACATCAGGGCAATGCCCTCTTGGGTCGAAAGTCCATATTCAGCTAAAAAAACCTCCATCAGCCCCGGTCGGTCTAAGGCTCTTATTTGCGTTACCAGTTGTATAGCCTGGCTGGTAATTCGATCACGCGCATTTGAATCCAAGTCAGCAAGGTTTAGAAGGTTTTCTATAACTTTGGGTTCTGGGGCATAGCTGTGGGCATCAATTAGTTGGCGCAGGGCTTGTGAATTTTGTTCAGTCATAATCTACTCCGTCTATTTACCTATAATATTAGATAAATTACGGGAAATATCTCTTGAATAGCATCATATAATATATAATTATACTTAAATGTATGAGTATTACAGCACAAACGATCAAATCGTGGAAGACCGATTTGATCATGCGATTCTGACCGCCCTTGCGGAGGATGGTCGTATGACAGTGACAGATTTAGCTAAACGGATCGGTCTTTCTAAGTCGCCAACCCAGGCGCGGCTAAAACGGCTTGAGAGTAAGGGCATTATTTTAGGGTATAGGGCGCTGATTGATCCTATTAGGATGGGACTAGATCATGTTGCCTTTGTTGAGGTGCGTCTAACGGATACTCGAGAAAAGGCTCTCGATGCGTTTAATCAAGCGGTGGCGCGCATTCCTGAAATAGAGCAGGCACATTTGATTGCTGGAAATTTTGACTATTTGATGAAAATCCGCACTAAGAGTATGAAAGATTATCGCCGTGTTTTAGCAGAAAAGATATCAACCTTGCCACATGTTGCCAGCACTTCGACCTATGTGGCAATGCAGGCAGTCAAGGAAAATGGCTATTTAGACATTACTTAGAGAAAAGTAGTTTGCCCGCTTGGCGCGCACGATGATTGTTGGCCAGTATGTTTTATGCAGATCCGAGATTTAAATTTGATAGGCTCAACCGTTAAGTCCATCCATTAGATGTCTTTACAATGCTGCTAATCTGAGTATGTTCGCGCAACCTGGCCCACGTGGTGGAATGGTAGACACAAGAGACTTAAAATCTCTGGGCTTAATAGGCCGTGCCGGTTCGAGTCCGGCCGTGGGTACCAGGTAAATAGTGATAACTTACTGAAATTCCTTCGATTTTAATTATCGAGGGAGACCGTCGTGTCACACATTCCGTACACAATTTGTCGTTCAGGCACCTATTACTACAACAGACGTGTGCCAAAACACGCAGTGAAAGCTTATGGGTCATTCATAAGGCAAGCTCTGTCCAGATGTCCTATTGAAGCTGAAGCCTATGCAAAACGTCTGAGTAATGTACTTGAGGGGTCATGGAGTAGGACGACAGAGATAGTGCAGCCAGTGGATATTCCCTCTGTCCTTGTCAGCTTCAAACCTCGTTCCTTTGTACTCTCTGAGATAGCCAAAGAGTACTTAACATTGAGAGACATAGATCAGAAACCTCCTACAGTCGCTCTGTCAGGCTTTATCTCATTGGCAGGGGATAGAGATGTCAGTGAATACAGTAGAGAAGATGCGAAGCTCTTTGTGCGTCATTTGGAAATGAGAGGGAATAAGACAGCTACTATCAGAAGACGGATTAACAGCCTCTCTGCCATACTGAACTATGCCTATGCAGAACTCGACTTGGACAAACGAAACCCCTTCTCAAGGCTGATCATCAAGGCAGAAGGACAGGATAGCCATAAGAGAGGTACCTTCACCACTGAGCAGCTTAAGCAGGGATACGACAAAGCACTAGCCTCAGGCAGTCAGGTAAAGCTCCTCATGCCACTCTTAGGAGAAACAGGCTGTAGACTGGCTGAGATCGTAGGACTGAGACTAGACGACATAGACCTTGAGAATGACCTGATCCACATTCGACCAAACTCTGCAAGAAGGCTCAAGACGAGGAACAGCCAGAGGACATTACCCTTGGTTGGTTATGCAAAGTTGGCAATGGAAGAAGCACTCAAGCATGCGGACAGTCAGTACTTATTCCCAAGGTACATAAAGAACGGAGTATGCAAAGCAGATCATGCATCAGCAGCGCTCGGTAAATGGCTCAAGAAGGACTTTAATGGACTGACAGCACATTGCCTCAGACACACATTCAGAGACCGTCTGAGAGCCGTAGAGTGTCCCATAGACCTTATCGACCAAGTAGGTGGGTGGAAGTCAGTAAGCTCAATAGGGAGCAGCTATGGGCAGGGCTATGACTTGTCAAAAATACAACAAAAGTTTGAAGCAGTGAGGCTTCCCACCAGTGGAAATTAAATCTGCAATAAGGTCAGTATGTTTTGTTTTGAAGCATTAGCTTGAGCTAGCATCGCTACAGCAGCCTGTTGTAGGATTTGTTGTTTAGCTAGGTTGGTAGTTTCAGCAGCAAAGTCCGTATCCTCTATTCTCGAAATGCTCCGAGCTATATTCAGCGAGATGTTGGTATTGTTGGCAACTATGTGGTCTATTCGGTTGCTTAAAGCGCCTAGAGAAGCCCGTTGTGAGTTAAGTGTTTGGAGTGCAGTGTCTATTGAACCAAGAACTTGAAGAGCTGCTTCTCTTTTATCCAGTTTAGCGGTCACATTACTTTCAACTGCAAGACTTCTCCATGTTACAGCAAAACCTCCATTTTGAAGCTTTGTAACTGAGGGCCATAATTGATTAGGGGAAACACCAGAAATAGCAGTAGTATCAAAGGCATTGATTTTAAAAACTGAACCAGAGGCAGAGCCATCGGAATTAAACCTCTGACCATATAACCCAAGACTATCGCCATCTGACGTATTATTCTCATCCCATACAGCAATGTAATCCCCATCTGATAGGCCAGCTAGTCTTACTTTACCTTGAAGATTAGAAGAGTTGGAATACAACTGAGTAGCATTTTCTTCGGCATTGCCATTGGCATCGTATTGCCTTTTGAATACATTTTGACCCTCCATAAACGAAACCACAAATTTTCCATTCTCGATAGCTGTTACGTGGGGGTACTCGTTATAGCCACCTGAGCCGCTAGAAATAGAAATCTCTCCTCCTATTTTATTCGCAGAGGAGTCAAACAACTGACCCTTAATTTGACCACCTGCACCATCAAATATTACAAAGAAATTTCCATTCGTGAGGGTCGCGACTCTGGGCATTGAAGGATAAGCGCCTGAAGTTGTAAAAGTGGCAACTGAGTTATAACTCGAGTTAAACACAGTACCCGCAACTCCATTATTTGCGAACCCAGAATCCCATACAGCTACGAAGCCACCATTTGAAAACCCAGAAACAGACGGATTACCTCCTATATTCGCAAAAGTGAGTTCACTACCCACTTTATTCCCAGAAGAATCGTAAATTTGACCATTAATCTGCCTGCTCCCACCAGAGTTTGGCGACTGCCATGAAATTACAAACCCGCCATCATTTAAGCCGGCTACAGACATACTCCATTGATTGCCGGAGGTAGTGGTGTTTACTTGGAACTCACTGCCAACTTTTGCCCCCTCACTGTCATATATTTGAGCATAAACCCCACCATTTTCACCATCTCTCCCTGATAAATCCGTCCAGGTAACGACGTATCCTCCACCGCTTAGATGAGTTATTGAACTTCCATTATTGTCTGTCCAGTTGTCATTAGATGAGGCGGCGCTAGCGTTCACCATAGTCTCAGCAGCTAAAGGACTATTACTACTATCAAAGTTTCTCACAAAAATATTTCGATAATTAGAATCAGTAATTGTCGTGCCACTCAATCCTAGGCCTGACCCAGTCATATCTGCAATTGAACTACTCAAACTATCCACAGCCGTAGTACCACCACCAACTTGGAAGTTCTTATTAGAGAAAGTACCATCAAGAAGGTTCTGACCAGCCCAAGTAGCGGTGCCAGCTATCCTATCTATCTCTGCTAGTAATTGCGTTTTCTCAGCATCCAAAGCAGCCCTGTCATTAGCTGAATTGGTATCATTAGCTGCTTGTACTGCTAATTCCCTAATGCGTTGTAGCAGTCTTTCTGTCTCCTGCATTGCACCTTCTGCAGTGTCGAACAAAGCCTGTGCATCAAGTGCATTTCTAATGCTCTGATTTATACCCTTTAGGTTTGCATTAAGTCTGGAGGAAATGGCAACACCAGCAGCATCATCGGCAGCACTGTTTATTCGCTTGCCCGTAGACAAACGTTCCATAGAGGTTTCTATGCTGCGCTGGGACATTCTGATCGCCGTAGCGGACTTTAATGCAGCGGTATTAGTGCCAATAGAAAGCAGGGTTTACTCCATATGGTTCTCCATTAACTGAAACGGCAATTTTAAGTAATAATTAAGGTATTGAAATCCATACCCCTTGTTAGAATTTAGATAATGAAATCAATTTAATAAAAGAAAAGTACATTTAGGAGTAAGGAGAAACTCGAAGGGTGATAACTAAGTGTAAAATCTAGTGATCTTTTTAAGTGAATGCGTGAAAAAACCTGGCGAACCGTAAACCTTTATTTTGTTTAACTGCTATCATAAGCTGGATTTATAATAGAAGGATTTTTGTTATGGAAGTAATTGCACTGCTGCTCGTCGTTATTGTTTGGGTGCTGCATACACGAACTAAAAACGACCTCACTAGACGTATTAAAGCATTGGAAACAGACCTATACACGCACCTCAAGGCTGTAGAAGGTGAGCAATAATAGCAAATGGCCTTAACTCCTTCGCAACAACTGCAGCAAAGAAAAGAGCAAAAGTTCAAACGTGAGCTAACTCGTGCCTTATCGAATGTACCATCCAAAAAATTAGATGCGTTAATAGGGAGATACTTCTCAAAAAACCAATACACTCAATACTCGCAAGACATGTTTGTCGATATAGTGACCGCTTCCAAGTATGGCAGTAGGAACGCTGTGGTAGTGGGCGGGGTCTGGTTTGTATTGGAAAGCATTCTCCACACGCTGAACACTATATTAGCTTCACGAAATGATACACCCTTAACTGAAGATCCAGAGACAGGGCAGTATGTTATTCAGGGGTGGGGTTTTGACCATTTTTTTAACATCTATGCATTGGGGCACCTAGACAAAAAGCTTATTGATAATCTGGAGGAAATCGCAGTGGCAGATATGGTCTGTCATGCTGATATTTCACCAAACTTGTTCTTGGACAAAGAAACTTCATCGTATGGTTTTATCATTTATCCACGCCCTGGGATGAAACTTGAAAATCTCGTTACGTACATGCATCACGAGTTAGGACAAACAGGGCTTTCTTTTGACGGAATGTTTCAAGGCGATGCATGTGCTAGACTTGTAATACCAAACTTATTTGATAGTGGACGCCTTGAATATATCAGCCCATTTGAGTTCCTGTTTGGTACAGTTGATAAGCTGCTTCCCGCAATACCTAACCGCAATCGCCACAGTGTTACGCCACATGAGCGTCACATGAAGTCAGGTAAAGTAGCACAGGTGAAAGGCCATAATAGAAAAAGTCCATTGCGCCTCGTCGTAAACAATAACAGCCTTACCGATCATATCGTTTACAACGTAAAGGACGCAGAGGGTAAGCTTCGTTACATCGGTGAAGGCAAAATTGACCGTTGGAAACACGTGAACTCAGGCGCATCTCACAACGTCAAAATCAACGAGCACTTCTTTACTAAGGGACCAATGGAGATAGAGATCGTTCATGAAGGTTTAACTAAGCCAGAAGCTCTAAGCATTGAACGACTACTTCTAGCTAAGAATGCTGGAAAAGGCCTCTGGAACAGCAAAGACTACGAACCATTTGCAGATGAAAGCTCACGACGAATTACTGAAGAAGAGATCAACAATTATCTAAATTACTAGATCTTTCTTTGATTAGAGCTTCTCACCTTGCATATCTACTGACCCCGCTACCTGCTGTTTTTAATGTTGCTTGGGCATAATGCTTGGATACTTACCAATCGGGCATCCAACGCTCTCGATTTGGCTTCCCTTTAAATTCCTTAAACAGAGCGAGTTCCTTGAGATGCCGTTGACTTGGCTCTTGTAAATGGTGATCAAAGATTGGCTCATCAGGGACAGGCTCGTTTGGATCAGGCTCTTCCTCCATCACATCATAGTATTCAGTGGTATGTTTTACGACAGGGTGGGTGATCCCAGTGACCTCTGTAAATGCTCTCTCCATGATCTGTTGTAAAAATCTATCATAGCCGCTTGGCACAACGAAACTGTCATGCACAGTGAGGATTGGACATTTACAGTCGTAGACAAAGAACGAGATAATTTTTTCTGCAATCTGGCTGTCGACGTACATCAGATCAATACCAGCGCCTGACGCTAGTTTATGTGCAATTGGTTGGTGTTTACGCTTTAAGGCGCTCAACATTGTTCTTAGCTGCTCATTGGTCATACGCTTTTCAGGTGCTCCACTCTCTGCTTGAAACCTGAAAGCTCGATATGCCTTTCCCTCCTCCTCTGCGTTAATGGCAGTTAGCATCAAGAGTTTAGCTGCTGCTCTTAGATCAATGTCTGGATTGATATCTCTGATCTTTGGCAGCTCATACGGATCTTCATTGATCTCTGCCCAATAGTTGATCCCTTCCTGAGCATAAAGGATGACAATGTGAAGCCCAGAGAAGTCCACCTCAGCCGTGAGGACACCATCCATCTTGATCTTTTTACGGTATTCACTTGGACATCTCTGCCACCAACCACCGTAGAACCTTCCACCTTGATCCCAGCTGCCATTATTAAAAATACGCCTGACAAACTTATCCTGCTGATGGATCTGAAGACGCATCTTCTTCTTTCCAGTACCAATTTCCAACACTGGTGTTTTTAGATCATAGATGTCGATATGGGTATTGGAGAGCAGAGAATTGTAATCCTGCAATAGCCGACGCATTCTTATCGTCTCAGAAGTATCCAAATACTCCTCAGCTTCTTTGTCCTCATTACGTAAGATGACGGTTTCCCGAGTTTCGTGAGGCTCAATGGCAAATTGATTAAAGCGAGCTTGTTTAAACCTCTCCTGAAGCCAATTGGAGGCCCAGAGCCTAGACTGAAAGCCAATTCCAGTTATCCGATCATTAAAGCCTTTCTGCTCATGGATAATGCCCTCTGTAACAAGTGTATCAACAATACCAATAATAGTTCTACCAATATAAAGCTCACTGTATCTGGACTTAGCTTTATAGGCATTATTATCTCTACTGAACATGATCTTCATTGAGGGATCACCACACCAAGCCACATAAAGATCCAACAGCAATACCTTTACGAGTTTCTTTCCAGTGCTTTGATGACCCTTGATTGATTTGAGAGTAGAATAAACCTCATCCACAAAGTCATTTACTTCTGGATACGAAGACCATCTGTGTACATCTAATGGCCTAGCATTCATCAAGTCTAAATCAGAGGTATCTAAAGTCATCTCTTCTCCTTATTATTATTTATTATCAGATAGATAAGAGATATATTAACGAACAAACAATAACAGATAAGAAGACTAAAGTCTAATACTATATACATTACTCAGACGTTTTACTGATCAGTAGAATAACATACTTGCCAATCTCTATTTTCACCCCACTGGCAAAGTCCAAGTATATACTACGGCTACAGGGGGTGTGGCCCATGCGGTGCTAAACAACAGTTACTCTTTATGTTGAAACATCCGACACCAGCATGCTTTCGCTCAGTTCTTTAAGTTTAAAAATTTTAGTTAGACCTGAAAGCCCCCACCCTCTATTTTTCGCCTTGAGCAGGAGGAGTAACAAATGATTAAGTTGGTTCTGAAAGCTTGCCTCCTTTTCCTTTTGAGTGCTGGTGCTTCAATTGGGCACGGCTTTCGGATACCAACACTCGTAGAAGTTTATGAAGCCGCATTTTGTGCAGAATTATTGAGAATTGAGCCTGAATTAATTTCATCAGATGAAGCAGATTACATTCGACAAACAGCCACAGTGATAATTTCACAGGGTTATAATTTAGATTTTGTGCCCTTAGGAATTACTGACGCAAGAAGAATGATTTTGGAAGCAAGCAAAGGGGTTGAAAAAAATAAACCCTTAAGATCTCGTCTGATAGAATGTACTTCTAATTTAGACCGTGGAATATTATGGAGCATGATAGTGAGAGTCCCCCAAAACACTATTTTCGGGTATGGAAAGCAGATTTATGACTTTCTGGAACAGTTAGGACTTAAAGACAATTTACCTTAAAAGAGATGGCTGCAAAGCTTGAGGAGCCTCCTTGTTCGCAAAGGGACTGGGGCTTTGGTATCTTGTTTGTCTTTTATTTTTTAAGTCGTTAACCTCAAAAGGTATGGGTACGTGAGGGTGGCCAAGGAATTTTTTCATTAAGGTTTAAGGATAAGATAAATGGTGTATCTTAGTCTTTACGTGACACACCTGACACCAGTATTGCTAGCCTGTTCAAAATACTATCTGACCATGAAACCACCCCCCCCCAAAAAAATCTCGTAGATAGTGGGAAAGGTTTCCACTGAGGATTACAAACTAGTATTAGAAGTTTGTGTTATTACTGATCAATGAAGTGCAGAGTGTTAAGGGAAATTGTTCGGCCAAACTAGTCTGATTTCTTAATTGATTGCCTTTGCATAGCAATTACCTCTCCCCTTTTTGAAATGCATTCTGACTATAGCCCCAGAACTATTTCGTTCTAAACGCAATGTACTGCGTTGGCCTGACGACGTATAGGAGGAATAGTCTGCCTTCGATTGTTGAACGTTAAATATGTAATATTCAACAATAGTATTGTGTCTATTATCCCAATGCAAAGCCAACTTAGCCGAACTTCCATAACTGCTGACATATTTTAAAACACCTACGGTCTTATGGAAATCGCATGTGTAACGGTATCTTGCATATAACATATTTTTGAGAGGTTTGGGCTTTGGGCAAAAATTTGAAGGCGCTTTCTTTAAACTTTCTATGAATTGATCTGATATGAGTTCCTCATCCTCGAAAGGCAAGCGTGCTGTTTTTGCAAATAGTACTGCGGCAGCTTGTGTCTTTCTGCCCCAAACCCCATCTGCGACCCCAGCATTGCAACCAGCTTCGTTCAATAGCTTTTGAATTTCAGCCACTGCAAACTTCAAATTTTCTTCTTCAGAGACCTCTGCGGCTTTGCTTTGGGTGGCCTCTTCTTCTGCTTTTATTAGTTCTTGAAGATAGGAAAAGTAATCCCGAATAAAGCTGTCAATTCGCGCGATTTTCTCCAAACTTATTTCATCACCGCGAGAGGAAAGTTTTTCCTTCTCATCGTAATCAAATTCATAAAACTCGCGGCTCCTGAACATTCGCTCATATACAAAAGGCGGTGTTTCAAATTCGTTCAAAAAGCCTATGATCTCGGAAACCGTAAACTGTGTTCCTTGTTGAACATCACTGACTTTTTCTTTCGATTGGTCACGGTCGCTGCCGTAATAACCCATTTGATGGACGGCCAAGACTCCTTTTGCATTGCGTATTTTGCCGCCAAAAAACATGTAGGCACATGCAGAATAACACCCCATTTCATTTGGCAATTCAGGAAACTCAGGAACATATGTTGCTATTCCTTTATCATATATAACGCCAGCCATTCGAAGGCCTTCCCAAATATCTCCTCCATCACTACCCAATACAACGATGTCAATTTGGTGGTTTCGTAGGGCGCGTCTAAGTTCAAACATATCAAATTCTTTGATTGGTCTAAAAAAGAAAAGCGCAGATGGAACATCCTTAGTGTGAAGAAAAGACCCATAGAATGTAATGTTAAAAGGGTCATCGTCACTAGCGGCTATGCTAGTTGGCATGAGCAAAAAAAATAGTGCTAAAATCTTGGCAAATAATTTTCTCATCCCACAAATATAATCCAAAACACAATAAATTGAAGAATAAACTGTCACGGCCCAAGTATACACAACGGGTATAGGGGGTGTGGCCCATGCGGTACCCCTCTAAGATTGTCTCTGTCTCTAGCATGAACCACTCAGCAAAGGTTTTTCACAAGGGTCGCATTAGTAATCTTTTGGTCGTCACACAATTGGACACATCTTGTCACACATTTGGTCCACCTTGGCACACATCGAGAGATTGGTCGTGGATTGACAGGCAGAGCCTACCGTGTGTA
>CABXKH010000063.1 GCA_902512685.1 Paracoccaceae bacterium
CGATTTGTCTGACAGGACCCTAATTTTCGTTCTCTTAGAGCAAAGAAATTCAATCGAGTTTTTAGCCTTTATTGTCCGAGCTATATTCGGTGGAGTTCCCTTCTAAGTCCTCCTCAATTAATACTCGTTCAGCCGCCCCTTTAACGTCATCATATTGACCAGTTCTCACTGTCCACACAAATGTCAATAAACCGATGAGACCGAGAATCAAAGAAACAGGTATCAAGATCACCAGAATATTCATGTTACATATTTCACTCTAAGCGCGTTCAGTAAAACTGTAAGGGAGGATGCTGACATTGCAATCGCTGCCATAAGAGGTGTGGCTAGTCCCAAAAGCGCCAATGGCACTGCAACCAGATTATAACAGGCTGCAATAAAGAAGTTTTGTTTCGACAAACGCACCGCTGACCGCGCAATTGAGATAACAGATGGCAAATCGCCAAAATCTTCGCGCAGAACAACGATGTCTGCTGCATTTCGAGAGGCATCAAGCGCACTGGCGGGCGCAATTGATGCATAGGCCGCCGCCAACGCAGCGGTATCGTTCAATCCATCTCCCACCATTAGAACCTTGTGACCGACAGTTGACAACTCTGTCAGAATGGCGTGCTTTTCCTCTGCATCCACCTCTGAGATTATAGAAGAAATACCCAGTACCTTGCCGATGGCTTCCGCATTTTCAAAGCGATCTCCGCTTAAAATGTTCACGGCAAGTCCTGATTTCTTTAAGCCTGAGATCATAGGCTGAACCCCTGGTCTCAATGTTTCACTTACTGGAATTTCGCGGGGCTTTCGCTTGCCAATTTTCAGCCCAAACCCACAAAAATCTGCCTTAAGCCATGTGCCATTTCCAAGTTTGGCCATCTGACTTTCATAGCGAGCCTGCACACCTGCACCGATGACTTCCTCAAGTTCTTCAACAGTTGCGGGTGTTACTTTGTTCAAAGCGTTTGCCAAGGCTTGTGAAAGCGGGTGATATGACCCCTGTGCAAGCGCAAGTGCAATTGATTTTTCTGTTTCTGAAAGATTAGCAATTGCCACTTGGGGCACGGCCATTGTCAATGTACCAGTTTTGTCAAAAACACATAGGTTCACCTGAGCCAAACGCTCTAGGGCAGCCCCATCTTTGACCAAAAAACCTTTTGTGAACAACTTGCCGATCGCTGCAACGCTGACGGTTGGCACTGCTAACCCTAGGGCGCAGGGGCAAGTGATAATCAGCACTGCAATCGCAATATTGATTGCCAGTCTCGGATCACCGCTGATGGCAAGCCATGATAAAAATGCCAAAGCTGCCAAAATATGAACAGCTGGCGCATAAATGCGGGCTGCTCGGTCTGCCAAATTGGTATATGTGTTACGCTGGTTTTCAGCGCTCGTGATGAGTTCTGACAATCTTTGCAGTGTGCTGTTGTGCCCGAGGGTTGAAACCGAAATTTGTCCCATCGCCCCAACATTGACTTCTCCGGCATGAACCATTTCGCCGGCGGAAATCAAAACGGGTGTCGTTTCACCGTTCAGAATTGACCGATCTATCATCATGGGGCGATCTTGTAGATGCCCATCGACTGGAACCCGCATACCGGTCGCGATCTGCACGATATCATCAATTTTCAAAGTGGACGTGGCCACGCGCTCAATCAAACCATCACTGACACGGTCCGCCGTGTGTACTTGTAACGCTGACAGATCTTGCGCGGCCGATCGTGCAGATTGGCGGGTTACATGATCGAGATATCGTCCCAAAAGCAGAAAGAAAGTGAGCGATAGCGCGGCATCAAAATACACTTGCTCGCCGCCGTTCAGCGTTTCAAAAAGGGACAAAAATGACGCCAGCAATATTGCCAGAGAGATTGGGACGTCCATATTAATTGACCAATTTCTAAGCGCAGCCCAAGCATTTTTAAAAAAAGGCTGGGCAGAATAAAGAGCCGCCGGTAAGGCAATTGCAGCAGAAATCAGATGAAACAATTCCCGCGTCGCACCACCAGCCCCTGACCAGTTTGCAACAGACAAAAGCATCACATTCATCATGGCAAAACCGGCAACAGCAAGGCGTATTGACAAGCGCTTGGCCTCATTATCTTGCAAATTGGCAAGCATCGAGGCATCCAGCGCAAGCGCTTCAATGCCTGAAAACTTCAACTGATCAATTAGATCTTCAATCGGAATTGAGGTTGCTGTTACTTCTACCCGTTTTCGGGACAGGTTGACATGCGCTTTAAAGACGCCGTCGATAGCCATTAGCTGTCTTTCCACTTTTGCGATACAGGCCGCGCATCGAATGCCCGGCAAGGAAAGATATATTTTTTTACCTTCGGGAATCTCTTTTTGATGTACATCCTCTTTTCTTAAGTTTTGTTGCATATCAGTCGCTTCCATATTCATTGGGCAACCTCGATGACAAGGCGTTTTTGAAACAAAATACCATCTTCAGATCGGGCGTGCAGTCTAAGGGTCCAAAGGCCCGGTTGTAACGTAATAGGAGCTGAAAACCGGTTGCCATTATAGGTCAGGCTCAATAGCTGATCTGCGTTTCTGTCCGCTGGCCGGGAAAGCTGGGCGTGTTCAATATATGGTTGAATAGAGACACCATCTTTGCTGAAGTTGACCTCAATCCGATTACCTACAGCCGATGCTACCACCTTCCAATCTAGACTTATTTGGGCGCTTCTTTTGGCTTCGAAATTCTGGGAAGCAATGTAAGAGTTCGCCACCTCCAAGCCCGGAAAGCTGCGCAAAGCATTCACTACAAGGAAAGCGTTTGCGCATATAATTGTGGCAAACATCATGCTAAATCCAATCAATACATGCCAACCTGTTAAGGATTTTTGTTTCATTCTGGTGCTCCGTTAAATGCGGTTTTACTGGATGAACGGTTACCATTTTCGATATCTTCAACCCAAAGCCTAAGCTGTGTAAGTGGGATTTTGGCCGCAGGGTGATCTTTGGGAACTGTGATGTAAAACCGTTGAAGATATGTACTATCAGCGGGCACTGTAATGGTTTTGGCTTGGTTGGATGATTGCAGTTGAAGCAAGAAGCCTTTGCCGCCTGTAATCTCCAACTGAAATACTCGAGCCTCGCCTAATTTATTGCGTAACCGTGCTTCATAGATATTTCGGATAGCGCCATCTGATTGCATTAAATATGTTGGGTTTCGAACCGGGCGAATAGTCATATCTATGTCATTTCTAATAAACAATGCATAGATCATCCCAATGCCAATCGATGACCATATAAGTGCGTAAAGAAAAGTGCGTGGGCGGAAGATATATTTCCAGACCGACACCGGTTGTCCACCAGCACTCTCAACCTCTTCATCGGCCAGGACTAGATAATCAACCAGTCCCCGATCATGTCCAATCTTTGCCATCACATCATCACAGGCATCGATACAAAGCGCGCAAGCGATACATTCCATTTGCTGGCCTTGGCGGATATCGATGCCCATTGGGCAGACATTTACGCAGGCTAGGCAATCAATACAATCGCCCCGGCCAGTCTGCCGCATTTTTCCACGCGGCTCTCCGCGCCAACTTCGATAGGCAACAGACAATGTATTCGTATCCATCATAGCCGCTTGGATGCGCGGCCAAGGGCACATATAAATACATATTTGTTCCCGCATAAACCCGCCGAACACAAATGTTGTCAGAGTAAGAATAGAAATAGAGCTGTAAACAACCGGATGTGCGTCAAAACTCCATAAATCCCGTGCCAAATTTGAAGCATCTGTAAAATAGAACACCCATGCGCCACCGGTCCCAAAGGAAATCAAAATCCAAACAAACCATTTGGTTATGCGCAATCGCCACTTTCGAAATGTCCATTTGCCATAAAACAGACGCAATCGCGCATTGCGGTCCCCTTCTATCCAGCGCTCAACAAGAATAAACAAATCTGTCCAGACAGTTTGTGGACAGGCGTATCCACACCAAACCCTGCCCAGTGCCGATGTGAATAGAAACAATCCCAACCCGGCCATAATTAGCAAACCGGCGACAAAATAGAATTCATGCGGCCAAATTTCGATCCAGAAGAAATAAAAGCGACGATTTGCAAGATCTACTAATATAGCTTGATCAGACAGTTGCGTGCCCCGATCCCAAGGTATCCATGGGGCTAGATAATAAATTCCCAACGTCACCGCCATCACGGCCCATTTTAACCGCCGAAACGGGCCTGAAACCCGCCGAGGAAATACGGGTTCCTGAGCTTTGTAAAGTGCATTGGATGTTTCAAATTTATTTATCATGTTTCGCCTTAGTGACGGGTCTTTTTTAGCCGACAGCGAAAGCCGGTTTAATTTTGTTGTTCAAACCTGTGCCCAAGCGGCTTGTGTGGTTGGCTTATTCGCCGCCTCCCAGAGCATGGACATAGATGGATACTGCGCGTAAATCGGCTTCACTGAGTCGCTGACCCCAGGCGGGCATAACCCCAAAGCGACCATCAGTAATGGTCTTTTCAACTGAGTCACTATCAGCCCCATATAGCCATATAGCATCGGTTAGATCTGGAGCGCCCAAACTCTCATTACCAGTTGCATTCTGCCCGTGACAGCCTGAGCAATTTTCGACAAATAAGGTATTTTCATCAATATTTAGCTCCTTGGTTTTGGCTTGTGCTAATTGCGTTACGAACTGGGTGAGGGATGTAATATCATCCTCTTCTAGAAATTCTCCAAAGGCTGGCATCTCAGAAAATTGTGCATCTGGATCACTGGTATTTCTGATCCCGTGATTGATGATATAAGTAATGCTTTCAAGCGAACCACCCCACAACCAGTCATTATCCAGAAGATTTGGATAACCCACTGTGCCCCCGGCACCGGCACCATGACATTGTGAACAGTTCGCTGTGAAAACTGCAGCACCGCGCGCTAGCGCGTATTGTCGCAGTTCTTGACCTGTCTGAAGATTGCTTAGCTCGGCATCAACCAAAGTATTATTCAAACTTGCATGTCGATCTTTATGCTGTTGCAAATCGGCCTCTAGGCTAGAGCGGGCTGACCAACCCAGAAATCCATTTGATGTACTTCCAAAAAACGGCAGGGCGGGATAAGCCGCAATATAAATTAATCCCCAAATGATAGTCGCGTAGAAAGTCCATAACCACCAGCGAGGCAACGGGGTATTTAACTCTTCGATACCATCCCAACTGTGCCCCGTTGTCTCAACCTCTGTGTGAGGATCTTTTTCTGGGGTTTTCATTCTGATATCTTTCCATGAGATGAGGTCTCTTTATCCGACTTATAGGCGGCCACTTCATCGACACACTCATAGTCATCACGCAACGGGATAGCGCCGGCGTCGCGATGAATTTTACGGCTGCCTGGCCGCAAAATCCATAAAATTACGAATACAAAAGCGCTGAACATTGCTAAAAGAACCCAGCTATCAGCGAACTCTCGGAGTAGTGTATAAGTTTGCATTATTGTCACCTATCGGTTCTCATCTGGAGTGAATGTTGAGAAATCGACCATCGTTCCAAGCACTTGCAAATAGGCGATCATTGCGTCCATTTCTGTGAGCTCTACCTGCCCATCAAAATTTGAAACAGCGGCGCCGGGATAGCGGGCCATTAGCCCATCACTGTCCGCATCAGGATTAGCTTGAGATAAAAAGTCAGCCTCAGCGTTTTCGATGTGATCGTCCCCGTAGGGCACTCCGACCAGTCGATGGGTGGCTAGCAAATCGTTGATACGCTCCGGTCCAATCTTAGTGTGCATCATAAAGGCATACTTGGGCATGATGGATTGTGGCACAACAGATTGAGGATGCTTCATATGATCCACATGCCAAGCATCCGAATATCGGCCCCCGACTCGTGCCAAATCCGGGCCCGTGCGCTTTGACCCCCATTGGAAGGGGTGATCATACATCGATTCTGCGGCAAGAGAATAATGACCATAACGTTCAATTTCATCGCGCATTGGTCGGATCATCTGGCTATGACAGACATAGCAGCCTTCGCGGATATAGATATCCCGGCCGGTTAATTCCAGAGGTGAATAAGGCCGCACGCCCTCGACTTTTTCAATTGTGTTCTCTAGCCAGAATAGCGGCGCGATCTCGACGATCCCTCCAACGGTCACAACGAGAAGCGAACAGATCAACAACAGTGTCGGGCTCTTTTCTAGGATCCGGTGTTTTGCCAACAGCGACATATTTAGTTCTCCTGATGTTGCATGCGTGCATTGCGCTTTGATGGTTTGGGTTCATAGATGGTGCGCCAAACATTCCAGGCCATAATAACGGCCCCAGAAAGGTAGAGTACTCCGCCGGTTCCGCGGACCACATACATTGGAAACTTTGCCTCGACGGTGTCAGCGAAAGAATTGACGAGAAACCCAAGTTCGTTGACCTCGCGCCACATCAATCCTTCCATAATACCAGTCACCCACATTGAAGCCGCATAGAGGACGATACCGATGGTTGCGAGCCAGAAATGCCAGTTGATTGCTGCGGTTGAATGCATTTTTTCACGGCCCCATAAACGCGGCGTTAGAAAGTAAATAGCCGCAAATGTGATCATTCCATTCCAACCCAAAGCGCCTGAGTGAACATGGCCGATGGTCCAGTCAGTGTAATGTGACAATGAGTTAATCGCGCGAATTGACATCACGGGACCCTCAAATGTCGACATTCCGTAAAACCCGAGGCTGAGGACAAACATTCTGAGTATGGGATCAGTGCGGAGTTTGTCCCAAGCGCCCTGAAGTGTCATAACACCGTTAATCATGCCGCCCCAACTGGGCATCCACAGGATTACGGAAAATACCATCCCAAGAGTTGAGGCCCAATCGGGCAGTGCTGTATAATGCAGGTGGTGTGGGCCAGCCCAGATATACAGAAAGGTCAATGCCCAAAAATGTACAATTGAGAGCTTGTAGCTATAAATCGGGCGCTTTGCTTGTTTGGGAACAAAATAATACATCATTCCCAAAAAGCCGGAGGTCAGGAAAAATCCAACGGCATTGTGACCATACCACCATTGGGTCATTGCGTCCTGCACCCCAGAAAAAAGTTGAACCGACTTTGAGCCCCAAATGCTGACTGGAATGCTGATGTTGTTGACCACATGAAGCATTGCGACAGTGACAATAAAGCTTAGGTAAAACCAGTTCGCGACATAGATGTGTTTTTCCCGCCGCTTAAAAATAGTGCCGAGAAAGACAATCAGGTAACTAACCCACACAAGGGTCAACCAGATATCAACATACCATTCTGGTTCGGCATATTCTTTTGACTGGGTCGCTCCTAATAAATAGCCTGTGGCCGCCAGAACAATAAAAATCTGATATCCCCAGAAAACAAACCAGCTGAGCTGTTCCCCAAATAGGCGCACACCACTGGTACGTTGCACAACATAAAAGGATGTACAGATAAGTGCGTTGCCGCCAAAGGCAAAGATGACCGCACTGGTATGCAGAGGCCGCAGTCTGCCAAAATTTGTAAACGGCTGACCCCAGTCAAAGTTTAATTCTGGAAATGCCAGTTGAAAGGCGATAAAAGTTCCGACTAATAAACCGGCCAACCCCCAAAAAACTGTTGCCACTACGCCAACGCGCACGACCGCATCATTATAGCCGCTGGGAGTGCTTTGGGGAATATTCAAAGGGTCAATTCCACGTAATACGCGAATAAAAACCCATGCGGCGATCAGCATTACTAAAAGAGCGTGCACCTGATAGGCTAGATCTACGGCCCAATTCGCGGCCATAGCCGCAATTAGCACGATCATCCCAAGTGCCAACAGTTTTAGATAGTTCATTGAAAAACCCCAACGCTTTAGCGTACCACCAACGTCAGGTCGCTATTTTGAGGCCAGTATCTACTTGGGATTTATTGAGCCAACCTTGACATAAATCAAAATTAGAAAATCAAATAATTAAACCGCCTTCGGAATCATCTCCGGTGGCTTCCTTCAACGCGCGCATATCTTTTACCCGAAAACTTCTACGATCACTAAATTCCAAAACCCCTTCTTTTTTGAGGCTGGTGATCTGACGGCTTACGGTTTCTACAGTCAAACCAAGATAGTTTGCAATTTCTTCGCGTGTGAGCGGTAAGGACAGCTTAGGTTTTGGTCCTCGTAAGCCTTCGATATGCTGCCGTTGCACCAGCATATCGATAAAGGTCGCGATTTTCTCGCGTGCTGTTTTGCGCCCCAAAAGCAACATCCAATCGCGCGCTGCATCCAATTCATCCAATGCCATTTGCACAACCTGCTCGGATATATGCGGGGTCGATGCGACAAGGCTTTCAAAGGCGGGTCGTTGAAAACAGCACAGCGTGACCTCGGTCACGGCAGTAATATCAAAATCAATTTCCTCACGCCCAGGCCGCCCAATAAAATCTGACCCAAACAACAGCCCAACAATTTGTGTGCGGCCATCTTCGAGTGTTTTTCCAAGCGTCGCGACGCCTTGCACCACGGACGCTACATAGTTGAGTTTGTCCCCCCGCCATAAGATGGGTTCCCCAGGCGTATAGGTTCGATATGTTTTCATGCTTTCCAGTAAAATAAGTTCGGATTTATCACAGCGTGCACAGACCGCTCGGTGCCTGATCGGGCAGGTTTCACATTCAATGTGTGTATTTGGAAAAATATTCATTCGATTGATCTGTATCAATGTAGCTAATGATGATTGTGATCATGGTAACCCGATGATGCAGTTTTCACAACAACGACTTAGCGGACCCTTTGTCGCGCGGGTGCCGCGCTATACAAGCTATCCGCCCGCAAATCATTTTAACAAAAAGATAGATGGGGGCACCCAGGCTAAATGGCTCAGTAAAGTGCGCCCCGGTGAACCAATTTCGCTCTATCTTCACATCCCGTTTTGCAAGCGCCTTTGTTGGTTTTGTGCCTGTAGGACACAAGGGACAAAAAGCTTGGAACCGTTGCAGTCCTACGTGGATATCCTATGCCGTGAGTTGGATCTAATCGCCGAACATCTGCCCAAAGCCCCTATGTTATCACGACTTAATTTGGGTGGTGGAACGCCTACTATTCTTCCCGCAGACCTGATGGCTAAATTGCTAAACAAGGTCTTTTCTATTTTTAAAGCCGGTTCTGATTTTGAATTTTCTGCTGAAATTGATCCAACCGATGCCACCGAAAGTGTTCTAAGAACCCTTGCCGATTTTGGGATGAACCGCGCCAGTATAGGTGTTCAGGACTTTGAACCTGAGGTCCAGACAGCCATTGGTCGAGAGCAATCATATGAACAGACAAATAGGGTGGTTGAGTTACTAAAAAAATTTGCCATTGATCGGGTAAACATGGACTTGGTCTATGGGTTGCCACATCAAACCATGGTGAGTTTGCAACGTACATTGAGCAAGGTGGCAACACTTGATCCGGATCGGTTGGCTGTTTATGGTTATGCGCGCGTACCTTGGATGTCGAAACGTCAAATTATGATTGACGAAACTGCCCTGCCTGATAGTCAAGAGCGTTTTGAACTGTTTCATGCAACGCGGGATTTTTTGATTGATCAAGGTTTTCTTTCGGTTGGAATAGATCATTTTTCAAAACCACACGACAGTTTGGCGCAAGCTGTGCAAAAAGGCAAGTTGAGGCGAAATTTCCAAGGGTACACGGATGATGTTTCGCGGGTTTTGATTGGCGCAGGTGCTTCATCGATCTCGCAATTTCCGCAAGGCTACGTTCAAAACCATTCGACGACATCAACCTATATAAATTCAGTCGAACAATCCAATCTGGCTGGTGCCCGTGGCCATGCACTCTCAGATGAAGACATGCTTATCTCTCGAATGATTGAGAATCTGATGTGCAATTTCGCTTTAAATGCATCAGAAATTTCCAAAGATTTTCCAGAGCGGGGTTCAGACATCAAAACAGTAATGAATCGTCTTTCACAGCATTTTCCCGCCGCGTGCAGTTATGAAAATGGACATTTAGAAATCCATCCCAGCGAACGTTTCATGACGCGGGTTATTGCGCATCAGTTGGATACTTACCCAACGAGTGCCGGTAGTCATGCCATTTAACGAAATAACATGGTGCTGGCTCGTGTAAGGCACCAACAGCGGTTACTTTTTATATTTCCTGTCTTTTTTTGATCCAGATCAAAGAAAGATTGGGTCCTTTCGTGAATGTTCGCCTAAGGACTTTCACAATGGAGGCTATAAGTCGAAATGTCAGTTTTTTTATTCATTGGAACTTCAATTGTTGTTTGTTTCTATTCACTTGCACTGCTTTA
>CABXKH010000064.1 GCA_902512685.1 Paracoccaceae bacterium
ACCACATTTATTCGAAGCAGGTGGTTTGAAGATATTCCAATCGGCGAATTTCACGTCTTTGGAACCCATACATTTAGCGAAAAAGAAATGGTCGAATTTGGCACTCTTTATGCCCCGCAAGTTCACCATACTGACCCCGAAAAAGCACTTGAAACACGTTATCGGGGGTTGGTCGCATCGAATTGGCACATTTGCGCGACTTGGATGCGCCTGATGGTCAACTATATGGAAAAATACGCTCTCGGAGTGGAAGACGGCCGCAGAAATGGAGCGGGCCTAGGCTTTGAAGGGCTTAAGATTTTGCGTCCGGTTCGGCCCGGTCATACGCTGACGTTCTCGCATGAGATCATTGCCAAGCCAGACAAGGTTATTCGCGGCAAATGGGGGATAATTCGCAGCCGAAATGAAGCCATTAATCATAAAGACGAGCTGGTGTTCCATGCGCTAATCGATATTCTGGCCCAACGTAAGCCGGATTAGAAAATTGAAATAAGATATAGCGTTAATCAGTATCTGACCTGACAAAGCCTGGCAATATTGTGGAACAATGGTGATGATTAAGCCAGACAGCTTATAGCTGCAACTTTGTTGTTCACAATGCGGACTCTCTTGAAAAACCGCTGTAATCAGGGTGGTGGAAAATGTTTCAACACCTATGAAAGGCAAGGGTTTCTAATGATCACCGCATTATCTTATCTTGGGGTCAGGTCAGACAAGACAGATGACTGGCGTGCGTTTGCCGGATTAAACCTTGGGATGCAAGTTCTGGACCGCGGCGGTAAGAACACAGCGTTTCGGATGGATAATCAAGCGCAGCGACTGATCGTTTCTGATGAACCCGGTGACACGCTTGCCTATTTGGGCTGGGAAGTGGCGCAAAAGGAAGATATGGATATCTTAGCGGCCAAGCTCGAAGCTGCGGGCCATAAGGTTGTCCAAGCCAATAAAGCGCTGGCAAATCGTCGGTATGTCGAAGATCTCATCTACTGTCACGATCCCGCCGGCAACCGAATTGAAATCGTTTGGAATCCGGTCAAAGTGGCGGATCCATTTGTGCCTGGGCGGCCAATTGACGGATTTAAAACTGGACCTTATGGCATGGGACATGCGGTTTTGCACGTTTCAAACCCTGAGCCGCTGGTCGATTTTTACCGAAATGTTTTAGGTTTTCACCTGAGTGATTACGGCCTGAAGCCGGTTCCATTATATTTTTTCCATGTCAATGGGCGCCACCACAGCTTTGCGATTGTTGGATCGGGAAAAGCAGGGTTTCACCATTTTATGGTGGAATATGAAAATTTGGACGATCTTGGGCAAGGGTATGACCTGGCGCAGCTTAAAGAGGGCAATATTGCCTATACGCTCGGTCGGCATACCAATGATTATATGACCAGCTTTTATGCCAATACGCCTTCTGGATTTTTTGTCGAAAGCGGCTGGGGTGGCCGGGTGATTGAGCCCTCTACATGGACGCCGCATGAAACCAACGTCGGCCCCAGTTTCTGGGGGCATGAGCGGTTATATCTTGATGAGGATGAGCGCGCCAAATTTCGTGAAATGCGATTGGATATCGCATCAAAAGGCATCAAAGCACCGCATTTGATTAATTGCCCGTGGCTTTATAGCCAATATACTTGAGTGTGATCCATGCCCGACAAGACCATTTTTGATATTGCTGTTGTGGGCTATGGTCCAACCGGTGCGACGCTTGCCAGTTTGCTGGTGCGTGAGGGACTAAGCGTTCTGGTGATCGAGCGTGAAAATGATGTCTATGATCTTCCGCGCGCTGTGCATTTTGACGACGAAACAATGCGCGTGTTTCAAGCTGTGGGTATCGCCGATGATCTGGTGAAGTTTTTGCATATAAATCCGGGTATGCGCTTTGTGGATGATCAAGATAATCTGCTGCTTGATTGGCCCCGTGATCCGGATATTACCGCGCAGGGGTGGAATGCAAGTTACCGTTTTCACCAGCCTGATCTGGAAAAACTGTTAAGGGCCTATCTGGAAAACTGTGGCAATGTTCAAATTGTAAAGAATTGCGAACTGAGAAAAGCAACCGAAGTTGAAGAGCACGTTATTTTGGGCTGCAAAGAGCATCCAACTGGGTCCTTAATTGAATTTAAAGCACGCTATGTCGTCGGGTGCGATGGTGCCAATTCGATCATTCGAAAAACCATTGGTGGTGGATTGAATGATCTAGGCTTTCGAGAGCGTTGGCTTGTACTTGATTTGCTGCTCAACAAGCCAAGACCGGATTTGGGCGATCATACGATTCAATTCTGCAACCCCAAGCGGCCAATGACCTACTGCAGAGGTCCCAAAAACAGGCGCCGGTGGGAAATAACGATGCTTGAAGAAGAAAGTGCCGAGGATATGGTGCGGCCAGAGCGGGTCTGGGACCTTTTATCGCGTTGGATCACGCCTGAGGACGCCAGGCTTGAACGCAATGCCGTATACACATTCCGTTCTGCTATAGCCTATAAATGGCGAAAGGGACGCCTGTTGATTGCTGGTGATGCGGCGCATCTTACGCCTCCGTTTATGGGCCAAGGCATGTGTGCGGGTGTCCGAGATGCCTCTAACCTTGCTTGGAAACTTGCTGCGGTTGTTCAAGACCGGGCCGGTGATGCGCTTTTGGATAGTTATCAGATTGAGCGTGCACCTCATGCGCTTGCGTATGTTGAAACTGCGATGCTGTTGGGCGGTTTGATAAATTCAATGGACCGCCAGCGCGCTTCGCAATTTGAGCAAGATGAGAGCCAAGGCCAAGCCAGCATGAAGTCAATCCAACCCAAGCTAGGCCAAAGCGATTTGGTGATGTCGCAACCTGAAAATCCCGATGACCCGGTTGGTCGTCCTTTTGCGCAACCTCGGCTTGGGGCCGGAGACATACTTTTAGATGATATGGTTGGTTATCGGCACTTGATCATCTCGCAGCGCCCACCAAAGCGGCAGGCCTCGTCTGATATAATCTGTATTGCAGCGCAAGATTACCCCCCTTTGGCCCAGCTGCTTGACCAGCTAAAGACGGGGGCGGTTTGGGTGCGACCGGATCGCTATATTGGGGCGGTGGCGGCAGATGCAGATGCGCTTTTTGAACAAATGCACTTGAATTGACCCGATGGAAGTAAATTTTCAGCCGGTGCCAATTTGGTTTTAAAATGGGGGTGCTAGGACACAACCATATCTTGCCAAGCATAATGATCGATTTTGAAAAATTTGCTTTTAATAGCCAATCTATTTTGCCAGCATTGACAAAACCCTGTCTCTGCGTAGCTTGTCAAAATATGAACTGATCCAGAAAGCATCATGGCGGACCGGCAAGACAATGTACGCTCACTAACGCGTGGTTTGAAAATACTGCGCTTTGTGAACGCGGAAGGCGCGGCAAGGCCGGCAGAGATTTCTTCGGCTTTAGGCATTCCGCGCCCAACAATATACCGCTTGCTACGCACCTTAGAAGAAGCGGGTTATATATTTTTTTCGGCGTCAGATTCACGCGCAAGAGTGTCACCGCGCGCTTCAGGCTTAGGTGATAATTCTGCAGCAAGGTCAAGATTATGCCGGGTTGCGGCGCCGCTTATCCTTGAATTTACCGACGAACACGCCTGGCCCTTGGATATATCTGTATTCCATGATCTTCGGATGATTATAGAAGAAACGACCCATTGGCGCAGCCCGTTTTCAGTCGATGCAAATATGGCCGGATCCCATTTGCCCATGCTACGATCGTCAGCTGGACGCGCCTATCTTTCATTTTGTGACGACAAAGAACGCCAAATCATTCTTGATCTGCTGGAAAATGAAGCGGATCCCTTGGATCAACCATTCTTGCAAACTAATTGGGTGAATGAAAATTTAAAGACCTATAGAAATCAGGGCTATGCGACGCGGGGACCCAAAGCGTTTCGGCCAAAAACATCCAGCCTTGCAGTGCCCGTCATGTTAGAAAACAGAGTGGTTGGTTGCTTGTCTATAATTTGGATAACCTCTGCATTTTCAATGACCGAAGCAACCAGCCGTTATGCAACAAAGCTCATTGAGTTGTCACAAAGAATTTCTCTTGAGATTTCCAACGATAAGCACTGATTTGCAAAGAGTCCACAATGCGAACAAAAAGACCGTAGGTGTTTTTGCAAAAGACTTCTTTACCCTAGGGTAAAATCAGGAACTAGGAGGTAACATGAAACATCTAATAAAAAAAGCGATTGCCACTGCGACGCTGGCTCTCAGTGCAAGCGGCGCATTTGCTGCTGACACCGTACTTACAATTTCGTCCTGGGCGCCGCCCGGGCATGGCATGAACGCGATTTTATGGCCTGAATTTACAAAAATGCTCGAAGAGGCCTCAGAGGGCCGCATGAGCGCCGAGATCAAATATGGGTTGGCGCCGCCGCCAGCACAGTTTGATGTGGTTTTAGATGGCGCTGCGGATATCACATGGATTTTCCACGGGTATAATCCAGGCCGCTTTGTGGCATCAAAAATGATCGAAATTCCAGGATATGATGGCAATGCAGAGGCCGCATCAGTGGCGTATTGGAAAGCCTATGAGAAATACCTTGCCGCAGCTAATGAGCACGACGGCGTTAAGGTTCTGGCGATGATGACACACGGACCGGGGATTTTGCAGTCCGAAGCCAAAGTAACCTCGCTTGACCAGATTTCGGGTATGAAACTTCGCCTTGGCGGCGGCGTATCCGGGGATGTTGGCGCAGCACTTGGGGCCACAGGTATTCGTGTCCCAGCGCCAAAAGTTTATGAAACTTTGGCTTCAAAATCGGCTGACGGCGTGATGATGCCGATGGAGGGCCGCGCAGGCTTTAAACTTTTTGAAGTTGCACCGCATGTCTTTACCGTATCGGGTGGATTCTATCGTGGTTCTTTCGCAATTTTGATGAACCAAGACACATATGACGGCCTGTCAGATGAAAACCGCTCTGCATTAGACAGCATTGCCGGCGCGACATTGTCACGGGTTGCCGGTCAAATGTGGGATACCATTGACGATATTGGTGCCGCAACAATGGCTGATAACAAAAGCGAGCTGTTTACAGAAGCCTCGGCGCAAGACGCGGCCACATGGGAAGCCCTTAAGGGGCCGATCATAGAGGGTGTGCTTGCAGAAGTGTCAGAAAAAGGCATTGATGCAAAGGCGGTTCAAGTCTTTATCGCCGCAGAAATGGCAAATAACTAAGGCTTATATCACACAAGGCAGGCTCCCTTTGGGGAGCCTGTAAATAGATTGAATTCATGAACGAAGATTTCCCTCAAGAACCAGAAGACAATGTAAATCTGCGTCAAAGCAATCTTTGGCGCTATATGCTTTTGGTTCCGATCTGGCTGGCTGCGACTGTGCTGTTCCTTCTTATGTCGATGACTTTTCTCGATGTGATCCTGCGCAGTGTTTTTAACAACCCGATCGAAAGTGCCACCGAACTGACAAGATTATTTATGGCCATATTGGTTTTTGCGGCACTTCCCTTGGTGTCCTGGAACGGTGAAAATATTGTTGTGGATTTGTTCGATCCGCTGTTTTCCAAAAGGGTTGCAAGGATCAGGGATATTCTAATCGATCTAAGCTGTGGGATTTTGTTGTTTTGGCCGGCTATGCGGATTTGGGATTTGGCTGAAAGATCGCGCCGTTACGGTGATGTGACCGAATATCTGAATATGCCGCAATTTTATATCGGGTGGTTTATATCCATCTTTACCGGTTACACGGCGATTATTTTTGTGGTCCGCGGGTTTTTTAGGCTGTTTTCGGCATATAGGGATAATTGAGATGCTGGTCTCGCTCATTGGGTTCGCCGCGGTACTTTTTCTTGTATTTTTAAGACTGCCAATTGCTATTGCCATGGGCTTGGTTGGCTTTGTTGGCTATATGGAAATTCGAGGATTTAAGGCCTCGATCTCTCTTGTTGGCCGGTTGGTCATCGACACCGCACAAGATTATGGTCTTTCGGTTGTTCCACTGTTCATTTTGATGGGACTTTTTGTGAACAAAGGCGGATTGTCGCGCGAGCTTTATCGTGCGTCATATGTATTTTTGGGCCATATGCGCGGTGGGCTTGCCATGGCAACAATCGTTGCCTGTGCCGGGTTTTCAGCTATTTGCGGCTCATCGCTTGCCACGGCGGCAACCATGTCAAAAGTGGCCATGCCAGAAATGCGAAAATACAAATACTCTGATGGGCTTGCCACCGCGTCCATTGCGGCCGGTGGAACACTTGGGATCCTGATCCCACCTTCGGTTATTTTAGTGATTTATGGTCTGCTTACAGAAACAAGTATAGGTAAACTGTTTATTGCCGGAATTGTGCCGGGTTTTTTGGGGGTGCTATTTTACCTTTTTGCCGTGCGGTTTTCGGTTTCCCGAGACCCTCTCGCCGGCCCAGCAGGCGAACGTGCGGGATGGAATGAACGGATTAAAGCCCTGAAAGATATCTGGGCTGTCCTGCTTCTTTTCTTTCTGGTGATTGGCGGCCTTTACGGGTTTTTTAATTTTCAGCCGTTGAACCTTACATTTTCGCCAACAGAGGCTGCTGGGATGGGTGCGATGGGTGCTTTCCTAATTGCTTTGTCACGCGGAACTCTTTCGTTTTCAGGCACTGTTCAAGTGCTTGTTGACGCAGTGAAAACCGCTTCGACCTTATTTACAGTTCTCATCGGGGCCTGGATATTTTCAAATTTTGTTAACCTAGCAGGTCTTCCCGAGGGGCTTAATGAAATGGTCAGATCAAATGGTGTTTCACCGATGACGGTCATGTTTTCCATTTTATTGGTTTATCTGCTGCTGGGATGTGTTTTTGAAAGCCTTTCAATGCTTTTGTTAACTGTTCCAATTTTCTTTCCGCTTGTGGTCAACTTAGGTTTTGATCCTGTCTGGTTTGGGATTGTAGTGGTGGTTGTGACGGAAATTAGTCTTATTACCCCGCCAGTGGGGTTAAATGTTTTCGTTTTAAAAGGCGTTATAAAAGACGTTCCCACCTCGACTATTTTCCGCGGCGTGACCCCTTTTTGGGCTGTGGATATCCTGCGGCTTTTGCTCATTGTAAGCATCCCGTCGATCACATTATTTCTGCCAAATTCAATGTGGTAATTGCCGTGCAGCAGCCAAGTCGTTTAACCTGGTGGTATAAACGCTGTGGCCTCAATTTCTAACAGGGCGTCATCCTCTACAAGATCATCAATGATAATAAGTGACATTGCGGGAAAGTGTTTGCCGAAAATCCGCTGATAGGCTTGGCCTATCGCACGCTGATTTGCAAGGTACTCGGCTTTGTCTTTCACAAACCAGGTTAGCCGTCCTACATCGCTGACCTCACCGCCCGCAGCCTGCACAATCTGGGCAATATTGGACAGAATTTGTTCCATCTGGCCACAGAAATCTTTTGCGACAAATTTCTTATCTTTGTCCCAGCCAATTTGGCCGCCAATATGCAAAGTTCCGTCAGGCATCAGCATACCATTTGCATAGCCAAGGGCAGGAGCCCAACCTTCTGGGTGGATATTTTTTGGTTTCATAAAGGCACCTTCATAATATTAAGGGGGTCTTGTGCGGCCTTAAAATAGCATGCTCTTTTTCTATAACCCCAATTGATGGGGACGCTTAGGCAGGACAAAAGCATCACACCTCTGCCTTAAGGCGGAACCGTTGGATTTTACCGCTTTCAGTTTTGGGAAGCTGTTTGGTGAATACAACAGATCGAGGATACTTATATGGGGCAATTGTGGTTTTGACATGATTTTGCAATTGCTCGATCATGACATCACTAGGTATGTCAGCGGCCCCCAAAACCACATGGGCCTCTACAATTGCCCCGCGCTCTTCATCTGCAACACCGATGACTGCACATTCGGCTACAGCAGGATGCGACAGAAGCGCGGCTTCCACTTCTGGTCCGGCAATATTGTAGCCCGAACTGATAATCATATCATCATTGCGGGCGGCAAAATAAAAATATCCGTCTTTATCCATGCGAAAGGCATCACCTGTGATGTTCCAACCATTTTGAACATATTCGGTTTGCCGTGCCCCGCTTAGGTAGCGGCAACCCGTAGGTCCGCGCACAGCCAATAATCCGACCTCTCCACAGTCAACCTCATCCCCATTTTTATCCACCACCTTGGCTTCATATCCGCTCACAGGTTTACCGGTGCAGGCCGGTTTGTGATCTTCAAAGCGGTTGCTGATAAAGATATGCAGCATTTCAGTGGCGCCAATGCCGTCCAGCATTGGCTTGCCAGTTTTGGCCTGCCATTCATCATAAACGGGCCCGGGCAAGGTTTCGCCTGCTGACACCGCGGCGCGCAAAGAGGATAGATCAGCACCTTCCTCCATGGCGCGCAACATCGCGCGGTAGGCGGTTGGTGCGGTAAAGCAGACCGTGGCTTTATATTTTTCGATAATTTCGATCATATTCGGCGGTGATGCGTTTTCCAAAAGCGTCGCAGCGGCACCAAAGCGCAAAGGAAAGATTGCCAAGCCACCAAGTCCAAAGGTAAATGCCAAAGGCGGCGAGCCAATGAATACGTCCTCGGGCGTTACTTTTAACACTTCTTTTGCATAACCATCTGCTATGATCAAAAGATCGCGATGAAAGTGCATTGTGCCTTTTGGTACGCCGGTAGAGCCTGAGGTGAACCCGATCAAAGCCACATCGTCTTGCGCAGTTTCCACGGACTGAAATATGACTGGTTTTTCCAAAGCCAACTCATCCAGTTCGGCATTGTGGCTAGAGGTGCCATCAAATCCTATAACTTTTTGCAGGTGCGAACTTTCCTGTTCACAAATGCGCATTTCATCCATTAACCGGATATCACAAAGGGCATGGCTAATTTCAGCCAGTTCAACATACTTCACCAATTCAGCCGCCCGAAGCATGGGCATGGTATTGACCACCACGGCGCCGACTTTGGTGGCCGCCAACCAGCACGCGACCATAGCGGGGTTATTGGCCGATCTGATAAGAATCCGATTGCCGGGTTTGACGCCCAAGTCGTCAACCAGAGCATGCGCAATGCGGTTGCTCCAGTCGGTGAGCTCTTTGTAGGTTCTGTGCCGTCCATTCCCGATCAGCGCCGTATGGTCGCCAAAGCCTTTTTTGACCATCGCATCGGTCAGCTCAAAAGCGGCATTAAGCCGGTCGGGATAGTTGAAATGCTCCAGCAAAAACTCTGGAAAGGTATCAATGGATGGCAAACTATCCCGTGAAAACGTATCGGTGTGTGCAGTTTGTCTAAACATGTCTAAGCTTCCAGATGGCTGGCTAAGGTTTGCTTTGCTATTACAAGACGTTGGATATCAGAGGCACCCTCGTAAATGCGCAATGCGCGAATTTCCCGATATAATCTTTCAACAACCTGTCCTGACTTCACGCCATCACCGCCGTGCAGTTGCACGGCTTTGTCGATGACATTTTGTGCGTGATCTGTGGCAAATAGTTTTGCCATTGCCGCCTCGCGGGTGACCCGCGCAGCGCCGCTGTCTTTTGTCCAAGCCGCGCGGTACACCAGCAAAGCTGCCGCATCTATGTCCACAGCCATATCGGCAATATGTCCCTGAACCATTTGCCGATCAAAAAGCGGCGTGCCCTCAACCACGCGCGTGGTGGCCCGTTCAAGGGTTTCAGAAAGGGCCCTGCGCGCAAAACCCAAAGCGGCTGCGGCCACGGTCGAGCGAAAAATATCAAGCACAGACATGGCGATTTTAAAGCCCTGACCCGGCGCGCCGATCAAGGCTTTTGCCGGGATGCGGCATTCGGTAAACCGCAGGGTGGCAAGCGGATGCGGCGCGATCGTTTCAAGCCGCTCGGTTATCTCGAACCCGGGCAAGCCTGCGGGCACAATAAAGGCGGATAAACCGTTGGCCCCCGGGGCTTCGCCAGTGCGGGCAAAGACGGTGTAAAGGTCGGCTATTCCCCCGTTCGAAATCCAGGTCTTTTCGCCGTTTAAGACGAAATGATCCCCATCTCGGGTGGCGGTCATGGTTGAATTGGCTACGTCAGACCCGGACTGTGGTTCGGTGAGGGCAAAGGCGGAAATGGCCTGTCCTTGGCGGGTCTTGGTGAGCCACTCGTCTTTTTGCTGCTCAGAGCCGAAAAGCGAAATTGCGCCCGTGCCAAGGCCCTGCATGGCAAAAGCAAAATCTGCAAGCCCATCGTGGCGCGCCAAAGTTTCGCGGATCAGGCAGAGGCTGCGCACTTCTAGTTTTTGCTGGTCTT
>CABXKH010000065.1 GCA_902512685.1 Paracoccaceae bacterium
GCCGTCACGCTCAGAAAACCCACCATTGCCAAAATCCAGACACCACGAAGATTGCCGAAAGACATGCCTATTTCCTTTTGCGTTTGATTTATACTCTCGAATTGCGCGATCTTTGATACCATGTAGCACAGAAATTTTGCTGGCAAAATGCCTGATCCGCAAGAGCGTTATTTAATCAAGCGACCTGCACGCATTCTTCTAATGTGGCGCCTACACCTGGAAGTATTTCGCTCAGAGTTTCGTCGCAAACCACTAATTCGAAAGCGCCAGGAGAAGTGAACAGTTTATGCAGCAAGCTATTGGTAATTGCGTGCCCTGCCCGATGACCGATGTAATGCCCAAGGATTGGCGCGCCCGCCAGGGTCAGATCACCCAAAGCATCCAGCATCTTGTGACGAACGGCCTCGTCAGAATGGCGAAGCCCGCCTGGCGTTAAAACATCAGAGCCATCAACCACCACTGCGTTTTCCAGCGATCCGCCAAGCGCAAGTCCATTGGCGCGCATGGCATCAACATCACTGTTTCGGCAAAATGTACGGCTATTGCACAGCTCGCGCACAAAGGAACCATTGGACATATTCAGTGTTTTATCCTGAATTCCAATTGCCGCAGCATCAAAATTAATATGAAAACTCATCATCGGAACATCCGAGGGAACCAATTTGGCCCAGCCCTGATCGGTTCCGAACTTGACCTCGCGGAGCACACGAAGCGCGGTCAGCGGGGCGTCAAGATATTCAAGCCCATGCTTTAAAATACCAAGCACAAAAGGGATTGCACTGCCATCCAAAATGGGCACTTCGGGGCCATTGATTTCAATCCGCGCATTGTGCACCCCGCAGCCCGAAAGCGCGGCCAGCACATGTTCTACTGTGGATACGGAAATTCCGGCCTCATTGGTCAGCTTGGTGCACAAGGAAGATGGTTCTACCCTGTCCCAGCGGGCCGGAATTGCGTTATCCCCGATCTGCATATCAGTGCGAAAAAACCAAATTCCATGGTTTTCCGGCGCCGGGCAAATCCGCAACCGCGCAGATTTACCTGAATGCAATCCAATTCCGTCAAAGGTCTGCGCGTGTGATAATGTAGTTTGCAAAGCTGCCCCAACAGATTTTGTCTATGTCGATCTGGTAATCAACTGGCACATTAGTATGGTTTTCCCGACCAAATCTCAACTCAAACTTTGTAACGCTTTGAAACATCCGCCACCCCAAAAGGCAAAAACCCGCCGAGACCGTTCCACCTGATGCGCCAAAGCGCGACAGATAAGTGTCCTTAAAGGTGTCAAAAGCGCATCACACCAAGATCAGTTGGCCTGGCGGCGTAAAAATGCGGGCACTTCAATGCGGTCTTTATCAGGCGAGGACGGATCATCTTGCGGATCATCGCTTGCCTCTTGCGCCTTATCGCTCTGCACTTGTGGCTGGCGGCGGGCTGAAGCGGCTTCGCGGCCAGTTTCTGCGCCGGACATCCGGTTAATCAATGAGCCGATACCAAACCTTGGCCGCTCGGATTCTGCCGGTTCTTCCTCGATTGGCTGAGAGGCTTGCGTGGCCGGGGTATTTTGCACCGCGCTGCGCAGCCGTGCCAGGGCCTCTTGTGATGGTGTTGCGGGCGCTTCTTCGACCGCCGGTTCACTTAGATGCGCGGCCTCACCCGTGCTCTGCAGCTCTTGGGCCGTTTGATAGGCTGGAGGCGGTAAATCATCGTCACTGTTTGAACCAAAACGTGTGGAGGACCAATCATCACTGCTGTCTTGCTGCGCGTCTTGTTCGGACTGCGGGTGAAACAGATCTGGCTCTCCGGTCGCTTCTGGCTGCACCGTATCAGGCGCGGCCTCATCGCTGGTCTCAGCCGGGCTTTGGCTCAAAGGTTCCGCCAAACGACGGCGGGGCACAGGCATTTCGGTATCCGAGTGCGATACATCGATGCCAGTGGCAACCACTGAGACGCGCATCACGCCCTGCATCGCCGGGTCCAGCGTCGAGCCAACAATGATATTGGCATCCGCGTCCACTTCTTCGCGCACCCGATTGGCTGCTTCATCAAGCTCAAACAAGGTCAAATCCTGACCGCCGGTGATGTTAATCAGCACACCGCGCGCACCGCGAAGACTGATTTCATCCAGCAATGGGTTGGCAATTGCTTTTTCGGCCGCTTGGATCGCGCGATCTTCGCCTTCGGCCTCGCCGGTGCCCATCATCGCCTTGCCCATTTCATCCATTACCGCCCGGACATCGGCAAAGTCCAGATTGATCAAGCCAGGGCGCACCATCAAATCGGTGACCCCTTTGACGCCCTGATACAGCACATCATCGGCCATGCTAAAGGCTTCGGTAAAGGTGGTTTTTTCATTCGCAAGCCGGAACAGGTTCTGGTTCGGAATGATGATCAGTGTATCGACCATCTTTTGCAGCGCCTCGACCCCTTCTTCGGCCTGCCGCATCCGCTTGGCGCCTTCAAATTGAAATGGCTTGGTGACAACCCCAACAGTCAGAACACCAAGTTCGCGCGCCGCCTGCGCGATAATTGGCGCAGCCCCGGTTCCGGTGCCACCGCCCATTCCGGCGGTGATAAAACACATATGCGATCCGGCAAGGTGATCCACAATTTGCTCGATGCTCTCTTCTGCCGCTGCGGCGCCAACTTTGGGGCGCGCTCCGGCGCCAAGGCCTTCGGTAACTTTGGCACCAAGCTGCACACGGACCTTGGACTGGCTTTGCTGCAACGCTTGCGCATCGGTGTTCCCCACCACAAAGTCAACCCCGTCCAATTCCTTTTGGATCATATTATCGACAGCATTGCCGCCGGCCCCGCCCACACCAAAAACGGTTATGCGCGGCTTTAAATCATCATGCTCGGGCACTGAAAGGTTTAATGTCATAGATCTGTCCGCCTGTATCTTGCCCCATGCCGTTGAGGCCTTTTTTGGGAAATTATTAACCTGATAGTAGCCGCACAAAGCCGATCCGTCACGCGAAAAACACAAATTTGGCGCTAAATATAGGCCAAAAACCGCCAATTATCCATCATATCTGCAATCTGGCTATATTTTGTGGCTACCAATTTTCTTTAAACCAACGCACAGCCCGTTTGAGCGTGCGAGTCGGATAACGCTGGGTAGGCATTTCAAAATCCCACCATTCGTCTTGCGGATGGGCGGCAAATAGGCTGAGCCCGACCAACCCGGCGCAGCTTGGGCCAGAGTTGGCCTGCGGAAGTCGGTGAATACGAAGCGGCCGGCCCAGCCGGACCTGTTGGCCTAAAATACGGCTTGCCAAAACGTCCAGACCGGGAATTTGGCTGCTGCCGCCGGTCAGCACAATCTGTTGACTGGGCAGATGATCAAATCCGCTAACATCCAAACGCGCGCGTACATCTTCGAGAATTTCCTCAACCCGCGGACGCATGATGCCGATCAATTCGCTGCGGCTGACCACCCGGCGGTCGCGTTCCCAATCGCCGGTATCGCTGCGCGCTTCGATCATTTCACGGTCATCCATGCCGGTTGCGATCAATCCGCCGCTGCGGGTTTTGATCCGCTCGGCGACGGCCATCGGCACCTGCAACCCCATGGAAATATCGCGGGTGATATGTTCGCCGCCCATGCGCACAGTATCGGCATAGATCATATGTTTTTTCAAAAAGATCGATACGCCAGCAGAGCCGCCGCCAATGTCGATGCAGGCGGCCCCAAGCTCCAATTCGTCTTCAACCAGTGCAGAAATACCCGAGGCATAGGCAGAAGAGGCCACACCAGCCAGTTCAAGATCGCAGCGTTTCACACAATAGGCCAGATCGCGAATGGCTTTTTCTTCGACCGTCAGCATGTGAATATCTGTGCCCAGCTTTTGGCCGATTTGGCCCCTTGGGTCAGACAGGCCCGAGCGGTGATCAAGCGCAAAATTCACCGGTTGCGCATGCAGCACTTCACGGCCCTCACCGAAATCGGGAATATCACAATCCGCCATAACCTGAGCAATTTCCTGCTCTGAAATAATTTGGTTTTCAACCGTCACTTGGCCGGTCACCCCGTAAGAGCGTGGGGTCCCTCCGGAAAAACACGCAATGACATGATCCACCCGCACATTGGCCAATTTCTGAGCCGATTGCAGGGCGGTACGAATGGCCCGTTCTGCCTGCGGCATAGAGACTATCTCACCAAACTCTACGCCGCGCGAACGTGTGGTGGCAGATCCGATTACACGAAACCCTGACTGTCCAGCCAGCGCGCCCACGCCTTCACCTTCTTCGCCCCGGTCAATCCCGTCAAAGCGCAAGATAAGACAGCCGATTTTGGTAGTGCCCACATCCAAGACCGCGATCACCCCGCGTTGCAGCGCCGTCTTTCGCATCGCCCGCATGGTGCGCTGGGATTCATAGAGTTCGCTCATCTACTGGTCTCCCAATTTTAAAAAGGTAATATTTCGAAAATCTTCCATCGCACGGCCTACAAGCCGCAGGGTCGGTCGATCCACCAGTCGAAAATCCACCACGGTTATATCGCGCGACAAAAGGTCTTCAGCCTGATCCAAGGCAATAATCCGCTCTAAGGTCTCTATTGGCCCCTGCTCTGGCAGCATCAGGCGCTGGTTGTTGTCAAGCACCACATCCCACCGGCGTGCGCCCACATAGACCAAACCGCGGATACGTTTGGCCAGCGGTTGCCCTGCCACTAAAAGAGCCAGGGCCTCTTTGACCCGTGTATCTGCCCCTATTCCGGCAATCAAAGGCAGGTCTTGATGGTCCTGACGTGATGCCACAGTGCGCACATAGGCGCCGGTTTCATCCAGAAGTTCAAGCCCGCCACGATGCCGCCAAATGGCCGCCGGAACCCGTTCGGTCACCTCGATTTGCAAAATTCCCGCGCCCATAGACAGCTGCAAAACCGCGTCTTTGACCGGATCAAGGCCGACAATTATTTCGCGCATCTGCGGCAGGTCGATATCAAAATAACTAATTGGAAAATCAACTGGCAACACTTCGCGGATATCTTGATCGACCATATCACTGGCGCCTTCGATTGCCATCAGATTGACCATCACTTCAGGGTGCTGGGTGAGCAAAAGGCGGGCTTCGCTGTATAGCATTCGCAGCTTATCGCGATTATCTTGCTCGGACAAATAAACCCCAATACCCGCCGCAAGTGCAAAGGCGGGGATACCGAAAAAGACCAACCGGCGCAGAAACGGCGTCAGCATCATCCGCAGCAACCGATAGGACCACCGCGAGGGCGCCGGATCATGTCTGCTTTCACGGTAATCACTCATCGCTGACATGAGGCGTCCTCCACAATCCAGCGGCACAATGCGCCAAAGCTGATGCCTTGGACCTGTGCCTGTTCAGGGCTGAGCGAGGTCGGGGTCATGCCCGGCTGTGTGTTGGTTTCCAAAAGCACCAAGCCCTCAAGTCCTTGGCTGTCATCCCAGCGAAAATCAGTGCGGCTGACACCGCGGCAGCCCAGCACATCATGCGCCCTGAGGGCGTAATCAAGACAGGCCTCGGTGATCTTGGCCGGCAGCGCGGCGGGCACCTCATGGCGTGATCCACCAACGCTATATTTCGCATCATAATCATACCATCCATCAGTGAGGATTTCAGTGACGCCAAGCGCGCGATCCCCCATCACGGTGGTGGTCAGCTCGCGCCCTTTGACATAGTGCTCGACCATCACCTCGAGCGGCAGATCATCACCAAGCTTTGGCGGGCCATTGGCCGCTTCATGGACAAAATAAATCCCACAGGACGAGCCTTCGTTATTGGGTTTTACCACATAGGGAGGGGGCATCAAATGATCGGCCATCACATCAGATTTTGCTGCAATCATGCTCTCTACAACCGGCAGACCGGCGGAGCGATAGGCGGCTTTGCTTTTGTGTTTGTCCATCGCAAGGGCCGAGGCAAGCACACCGGAATGTGTATAGGCAAGGCCTATCCATTCCAAAAGCCCCTGCACGCAGCCATCTTCGCCCCAGCGCCCATGCAAAGCGTTAAAGACAACATCGGGGGCAAGATCACTCAGCCGCTGGGCGACATCCGCGCCAGCGTCCAGTTCAACCACTTCAAAGCTTTCGCCCCGCAAGGCTGCTGCGCATTCACGCCCGGACGACAGAGATACCTCGCGCTCGAACGAGGGCCCGCCCATTAAAACAACAACCTTGGGATTTGTCCTGCTCGACATTCCCACTTCGCCTCAATTCGGCCATTTTGGCCTTATCAGTTTTGCGCGCCTGTTGCTCAGGCGTCGCCTGCGGCCGGTTCGCCCACCCGCATAATTTCCCACTCTAACTCTATTCCACTGTTTTTGAAAACCCTTTTTCGGACTAATTCGCCCAAACTTTCAAGCTCGGCGGCCGTTGCGCCACCAGTATTGATCATAAAATTGGAATGTTGCTCGCTCATTTGTGCGCCGCCCAGACGCGCACCGCGCATTCCGGCGGCATCAATCACCTTCCAGGCTTTTAAATCATGCACATCATCGGCGCGGCCGGTGCTGGAAAAACCTGCCGGATTGCGAAACGTGCTGCCGGCGCTGAGCTCTTTGGTTGGCTGAGTTTCATCGCGTTTGGCAAGCTGGGCGTTCATCTGCCGCGCCAGCGTATCAGGATCGCCAGCGTCCGCTTCAAACAACGCCTCGGTGATCATCCAATCTGGGGACAAAGAGCTTTGGCGGTAGGCAAAACCCATATCATCGGCGCCCAGCGTCATCACCGCGCCCTGCCGCGTGATCACGCGGGCTTCTATAAAGTGGTCTTTCACATAAGACCCGTAACAGCCTGCGTTCATACGCACCGCACCGCCGATACTACCCGGGATGGTGCGCAAAAAGGTCAAATCAAGCCCTGCTTCAGCGCTTTTGCGCGCCACATGCGCATCCAGCATCGCCGCTCCGGCCCGCACCCGGTTGCCTTCAATGGTCATCTGGTTAAATCCGCGCCCGAGCCGGACCACAACAGCCCGTAGCCCCCCATCACGCACAATAAGATTGCTTCCGACACCCATAGGAAAAACAGCAGTATCAGAAGGTAAGCCGCGCACAAACTGGCTTAGGTCATCTTCATCGGCGGGTTGAAAGAAATAATCTGCCGCCCCGCCAACGCGCAGCCATGTCAGGCTAGAAAGATCACGGTTTTGGGTCAGCTTTCCCCGTGGGGACGGAATATCGGGCACGCGTCAACCTCATCGTTTTTATTCACCTGCCGCAAACAACCAACTGATTGCAAGCAGTTTTATAGCCAAAGGCTTTGCCCAAAAAGGGCTTTACCTCAGCCGGCTTTGTGCAGCCGCGCCGGCAGATTATTGGCCCATGCACTGATTGTGCCTGCCCCAAGGCAGACAACAATATCGCCCGATTTTGCTTCGGCGCGCACCAGACGCTCTAGATCATCTTCTTGGTGCAAAGCGCAGGCATGACGGTGGCCATGCCGGATCAGCCCGGCGACAAGATCATCGCGCGAAGCGCCTTCAATCGGGTCTTCGCCCGCAGAAAAAACATCTGAAATGCCCACCACATCGGCTTCGTGAAAACAGCTGCTAAAGTCTTCAAACAGATCGTGCAGCCGGCTAAAACGGTGCGGTTGGTGCACCGCGATGACCCGGCCTTCGCAGGCTTGACGCGCGGCTTTGAGAACCGCGGCAATTTCCACCGGATGATGGCCATAATCGTCAATGATCGTCACGCCGCCCACTTCGCCAACCTTGGTAAAGCGGCGGTTGACGCCCTTAAAGGCGGATAAGGCCGCGCGTATTTCATCGCCCTTGACCCCCAAATGCCGCGCAACGGCTACCGCAGCAAGCGCGTTTGAGACATTGTGGTCACCGGGCATTGGCAAGACGCAGTCTTTGAGAAGCTGCTCTTCCGAGCGCAGCTCAATATCAAATATCGCCGATCCCTGCCGGTATTTTAGATTGACCGCACGCACATCGGCTTGGGCATTAAACCCATATGTCACCACACGGCGGTCGGTAATTTTACCCACCAGCGTTTGAACCTCGGGGTGATCGGTGCAGCAAACCGCCAGCCCGTAAAACGGGATGTTTGAGACAAAGTCGACAAATCCCTGTCGCAGGCTGTCAAAATCGCCCCAATGCTCCATATGTTCAGGATCGATATTAGTAATCACTGCAACGGTTGCAGGCAGGCGGTTAAAGGTGCCGTCGCTTTCATCTGCCTCGACCACCATCCACTCGCCCTGACCCAGACGCGCATTTGATCCATAGGCATGAATAATGCCGCCGTTGATGACTGTGGGATCAAGCCCGCCCCCATCGAGCAGGGCAGAAACCATCGTGGTAGTGGTGGTTTTTCCATGGGTGCCGGCCACTGCAACATTTGATCTTAGCCGCATCAATTCCGCCAGCATTTCCGCCCGGCGCACCACCGGAAGGCCCTGCAGCCGCGCGGCATCCAATTCGGGATTGCCCGGCTTGATAGCGGATGAAACCACAACAACAGCCGCATTTTCAAGATTTTCAGCCCGTTGGCCGATAAACACCTTAGCGCCCATTTGCGCTAGACGATCTGTAATTTTACTTGCCTTAAGGTCCGATCCCTGCACCAGATAGCCAAGATTTATCAGCACCTCGGCAATGCCCGACATTCCGATGCCGCCGATGCCAACGAAATGGATAGCGCCAACATCTGTGGGCAGTTTGGTTGCAGCGCTCATCGTTCTGTCTTTCGCTCGGCCAAAGTTGTTACCAAATCGCTCAGGCGCTCGGTGGCATCCACTATTCCGCAGGACGCCGCCGCAGCGGCCATGGTTTGCAGGGTATCGGTCTGCTGCATAAGCTGTGTGAGCTGCGCGCACAAGGCATCAACTTCAAAATCGGGTTCGGTGATCATAATTGCGCCGCCGGCATCGACCAGAGCGCGGGCATTTTCACTTTGCTCATCGCGGATCGCGGCAGCCAAGGGCACCAGAATTGACGGCCGCCCTATGACAGATATATCCGCCACGGATGAGGCGCCAGCGCGGCTGATAACCAGCTGTGCTTCGTTCATCCGCTGCGGCAAATCATCGAAAAACGGCGCCACCTCTGCCTTAATCCCGTTATCGGCATAGAACTGCTGCACCCGCGGCAAATCCTCGTCGCGGGCCTGATGGCTAATGCGCAGATGTTTGGTAATCTCAAGCGGCATATCCGCCAATGCGGGGGGCACAATATCCGATAGGATGCGCGCGCCCTGACTGCCGCCGAACACCAGCACCGAAATGGGATAATCGCCCGGCGCAATATACCCGGACTTGGCCTTTTTCATCACCGCCGCCCGCACCGGATTTCCGGTGTGAATCCCGCTCAGCTCATCCGGCATCTTGGTTGGCCAAGTGCCGCAGGCAATGCGGTCCACATGTTTGGCAAAAAGCTGGTTGACCCGCCCCAAAACCCCGTTTTGTTCGTGGATCATGCGCGGCAGCTCTAACACCCAGGCAGCAGCAAGCGCCGGAATACTGGGATAGCCGCCAAAGCCAACCACAACGGCCGGACGGTCGCGGCGCATTTTCCACCATGCTGACAGGAACCCGATGCCAATCTGAAGCGGCACAAGCGCTTTGGCCAGCAAACCGCCGCGCGCAAAGGTTGCAGAAGTGTTCACTTCGATGTCAACAGCCTCGGGAAAGCCGCCCGTATAACGCGCGCCCCGCAAATCAGTTGAAAGCTTAACCCGCCAGCCGCGCGCCAACATCTCTTCTGCCAGCGCCTGGGCGGGAAACATATGCCCGCCGGTTCCGCCGGCCGCCAATACCAAAAGCGGCGCCAAACCCATCAGCGCCGCCCGACAAAGGCATCAGTGATATCTTTTTGCGGTCTGCTCCGGGTAAAGGCCAAGAGCATGCCCATGGCAATTCCGCCCGCAATCAGCGAAGAGCCGCCGCAGCTGACAAAGG
>CABXKH010000066.1 GCA_902512685.1 Paracoccaceae bacterium
CGAAGGCATGGCGTTTGAAACCGATAATGATACCGAGGTTGGTGCGGCTTACCTTACATGGAAAATGCAGACCGGAAGCACTCTTGGCGAAGCCCTGCAAAGCGGGCTTGAAGACCTTGATGGGTTTTACACCTTTGTGGTGGGCACCAAAGACGGCTTTGGCGTGCTGCGCGATCCAATTGCCTGCAAACCCGCCGTTCTGGCCGAAACCGATGAGTATGTGGCCTTTGGATCGGAATATCGCGCCTTGGTCAATTTGCCCAACATCGAAGCGGCCCGGGTCTGGGAACCCGAGCCTGCAACCGTATATTTTTGGAACCACTGATGATGCAAACATTTGATTTAGAAGCCGAAGGATTGCGCGCCCTGAACACTGCGCTGCAAGCCCAAACCCGAGAAACCAATCAAACCTCTTGGCAGGTGCTGAACCCAAAGGGCGCCCATGCAGTGGCGGTCGGGCTTGATGCGCCGATTGATGTGCAGGTCAAAGGCTCAACCGGCTATTACTGCGGCGGAATGAACAAACAGGCCACCATCCGCGTGGCCGGATCGGTCGGGCCCGGAGCTGCGGAAAACATGATGTCGGGCCGCATCATTGTCGAGGGCGATGCAAGCCAATATGCCGGCGCAACCGGACACGGCGGAATGTTGGTGATCAAGGGCAATGCTGCCTCGCGCTGCGGCATTTCCATGAAAGGCATTGATATCGTGGTGCATGGCAATATTGGCCATATGTCGGCCTTTATGGCGCAATCCGGCACGCTTGTGGTTTGCGGCGATGCCGGCGATGCGCTGGGCGATAGCCTTTATGAGGCGCGACTTTTCGTGCGGGGATCTGTCCAATCGCTTGGCGCTGACTGCGTGGAAAAAGACATGCGGCCAGAGCATATTGAACTGTTGCGCGGTCTCTTAGAAGCCGGCGAATGTGATGCCAAACCCGAAGAGTTCAAGCGCTATGGATCGGCGCGTAAGCTGTATAATTTTGATATCGATAACGCCGGCGATTATTAAGGAACCGCGATATGAGAAACGATAAATCACCAAATATCCCGCGCACCGAACCCATTATGTCCGCCACATTTACGCCGGCGGTGAACGCTGAAATCCGCCGTGCTGCGGCCACCGGCATTTATGATATCCGGGGCGGCGGCGCCAAAAGGCGGGTGCCGCATTTCGACGATCTTCTGTTTTTGGGCGCGTCAATGTCGCGCTATCCCTTAGAAGGCTACCGTGAGCGGTGCAATACCAGCGTCAGCCTTGGCACGCGCTATGCGCAAAATCCGATCGAACTGGATATCCCGATCACCATTGCAGGCATGAGCTTTGGCGCGCTGTCTGGTCCGGCAAAAGAGGCGCTTGGACGCGGCGCATTGGCCGCTGGCACCTCAACCACCACCGGCGATGGCGGCATGACCCCTGAAGAGCGCGACCAATCCAGCAAGCTGGTCTATCAATATCTGCCCTCACGCTACGGCATGAACCCCGATGATCTGCGCAAAGCCGACGCCATTGAAATGGTGGTAGGGCAAGGCGCAAAACCCGGCGGCGGCGGGATGCTGTTGGGACAGAAAATCAGCGACCGCGTGGCCGAAATGCGCACTCTGCCCAAAGGTATTGATCAACGTTCTGCCTGCCGCCATCCCGACTGGACCGGCCCCGATGATCTTGAAATTAAAATTCTTGAGCTGCGCGAAATTACCGGATGGAAAGTACCGATTTATGTCAAAGTGGGCGCAACGCGGCCCTATTTTGACACCACATTGGCGGTGAAAGCCGGCGCTGATGTGGTGGTCATCGACGGCATGCAGGGCGGCACAGCCGCCACGCAGGATGTCTTTATCGAACATGTGGGCTTGCCAACACTGGCCTGTATTCGCCCCGCCGTCAAAGCATTGCAAGATCTGGGCTTGCACCGCGAAGTGCAATTGGTTGTGTCCGGCGGCATTCGCAACGGCGCGGATGTGGCCAAAGCCATGGCCTTGGGCGCCGATGCCGTGGCCATCGGCACTGCAGCGCTCATCGCTCTGGGCGATAATGACCCTAAATGGGAAGCCGACTATCAAAAGCTGGGCACCACGGCGGGGGCCTATGATGACTGGCACGAAGGCCAAGATCCGGCGGGGATTACCACCCAAGACCCCGATCTGATGGCCCGCTTTGATCCGGTTGAAGGCGGCCGCAGACTGCGCAATTATCTAAAGGTGATGACGCTTGAGGCACAAACCATTGCCCGTGCCTGCGGCAAAAATGACCTGCGCAACCTTGAGCCTGAGGATTTATGCGCATTAACCATTGAAGCGGCGGCCATGGCAGGGGTACCTTTGGCAGGCACATCGTGGGTCCCGGGTACTTCGGGCGATATTACATAAGGCGGGGCGCTACGAACATGACCTCGCCAAATCATGACAAAGGGAAAGGACACCGTCCATGACACAAGATTTAGCCGCCTTTGCCGCGGAAAACGGCGTTAAGTATTTTATGATCTCGTTCACCGACCTGTTTGGTGGGCAGCGTGCAAAGCTGGTTCCAGCGCAGGCCATTGCCGATATGCAAGAGGACGGCGCAGGTTTTGCCGGGTTTGCCACTTGGCTGGATATGAGCCCGGCGCATCCTGATATGCTGGCGGTGCCCGATCCTTCGTCCGTGATCCAACTGCCATGGAAGCCCGAGGTGGCCTGGGTAGCGGCCAATTGCGTCATGGAAGGCGAAGATGTGGCGCAAGCCCCGCGCAATGTGCTGCGCCGCCTGATTGATGAATCGGCCAGCGAAGGGCTGCACGTCAAAACCGGGGTTGAGGCAGAATTCTTTCTCATGACCCCCGAAGGCGATAAGATCAGCGATATCTATGATACAGCAGCAAAGCCCTGCTATGATCAACAGGCGGTGATGCGGCGCTATGATGTAATCCGCGAGATTTGCGATTATATGCTCGATCTGGGCTGGGGCCCTTACCAAAACGACCACGAAGACGCCAATGGCCAGTTTGAAATGAACTGGGAATTTGCAGATGTTCTGGTCACTGCCGACCGCCACAGCTTTTTCAAATTCATGACCAAATCAGTGGCCGAAAAGCACGGGCTGCGTGCCACCTTTATGCCCAAGCCGGTCGAAGGGCTGACCGGCAATGGCTGCCATGCGCATATCTCGGTCTGGGATGCCGCCGGAGAGGCCGCCACAACCAATATCTTTGCCACTGACAAAGGCGAAGGCCCAACCGGAGAGCTCGGCCTATCGGAGCAAGGAAAATACTTTCTGGGCGGCATCATGAAACACGCCAGCGCCTTGGCTGCGATCACAAATCCGGCTGTCAACAGCTATAAGCGGATCAATGCACCGCGCACCATGTCGGGGGCCACATGGGCGCCTAATACGGTGACATGGACCGGCAATAACCGCACCCATATGGTGCGTGTGCCCGGCCCCGGACGGTTTGAATTGCGGCTGCCAGATGGGGCGGCCAACCCCTATTTGCTACAAGCAGTGATCATTGCCGCGGGTCTGGACGGTATTCGCACCCAGGCGGACCCGGGAAAGCGTCACGACATTGATATGTATGCCGAAGGCCACAAGGTGCGCGGTGCGCCAAAGCTGCCGCTGAACATGCTGGATGCGCTGCGCGCCTATAACCGCGACAAGGAACTTAAAGAGATGATGGGCGAAGAGTTTTCCGCCGCTTTCTTGAAACTCAAGCATCAAGAGTGGAACGAATTTGTATCGCATTTCTCCACATGGGAGCGGGAAAACACGCTGGATATCTAGTTGATTTTAAAACATCGGCGGAACCAATGCGCCCTATTTCCGGCTGGATTTCGCACCTGCGCAAAACTGCCGCGATACCGACGCGATACAGATACCGGTTTGGCCGCCCTTTAGCGGCCTTTCCACACCGGATCACGCTTTTCGGCAAAGGCGCGGGCGCCTTCAAGTTGATCCTCAGAATGATAAAGTACATCAATGGTCTCAAACTGCGATTGCGTAATTTTATTCAGGCAGTCCTGAAACTTCATATCTTCGGCCTCGCGCACCACTTCTTTGATCGCCGCATAGACCAGAGGGGGGCCAGAGGCCAGCAATTCTGCCATTTTTCGCGCCTCGGGCATCAGATCAGCAGAGGAATGCACCCGGTTGATCATCCCCCAGCGCGCCGCCTCTTCTGCATCCAGCCAGCGGCCCGTTAGCAGCATTTCCATTGCAATATGATAAGGGATGCGCTTGGGCAGCTTGATGCTTGCCGCATCGGCAATGGTGCCACTGCGAATTTCAGGCAGCGCAAAACTGGCATGATCCGCCGCCAGAATAATGTCGCAGGACAGCGCAATTTCTAGCCCGCCGCCGCAGCAAATACCATTCACAGCGCAGATCACCGGCTTGTTTAAACCGCGCAGTTCCTGCAATCCGCCAAAACCGCCAACGCCATAGTCACCATCCACCGCATCACCATCAGCTGCGGCTTTCAAATCCCACCCCGGGCAGAAGAATTTTTCATTCGTTGCGGTCAATATGGCCACCCGTAGTTCGGGATCATCGCGAAAGTCGCGAAACACCTCGCCCATGATCCGGCTGGTGGCCAGATCAATTGCATTGGCCTTGGGACGGTCAATGGTGACCTCAAGAATATGGCCGCGCCGCTCGGTTTTAATCGGATCATCTGTCATCGCGCTCTCCTTTTTTGATCAATGCATCCGCTGCCACTGCGCCCTTTTCAGTCACAATCAACGGGTTAATTTCAACTTCCTCTACTTGGTCGCAATGCGCAATCACATAGTCTTGCACTGCCAGTATTGCATCAACAATCGCATCTCGGTTGGCCGCTGGCTTACCGCGATATCCTGCCAAAACGCGGGCAATTTTGAGCTGATCTAGGGCGCTGTGCAACGCGTCCTTTTCCACCGGCAAAATCAACGATACACGATCTTGCAAAACTTCGGTCAAAACCCCGCCCGCTGCAAGGGTCAGAACAAAGCCATGGGCGGGATCGCGCACCACACCGACGAGCAATTCGGCGATCGCTCCCGTCACCATTTCTTCGATAAGCCATGTCTGGGCTTGCATATCTTGGACGGCAGCTGCGAGCGCGGCGGCATCTTCAATCCCGACTTTTACCGCGCCAGCTTCGGATTTATGCGCAAACCCCATGGCTTTTAAAACCACAGGATACCCAATTTTATCGGCAGAAATCAGTATATTATCAAGGCTGCTTACTTGCTGTCCGTTTGGCGCCTTTAGACCAAAAGCGCACAGGTCTGATTTCGCCTGATATTCGCTGAGCAATGCGCTTGTAACGGGTTGCTGCCCTTGTAAAATCGGTGGGCTCTGTGCGCCAGTTTTGCCGCCAATAAAGGCCGCAGCCTCAATAGCGCAGAGCGCTTCGGGCAAACCGCACAGCGGTAAAATCTCATGCTCGAGCATCCTAAGGGCGATATCTTCTGGAATATTCTCTGGCACAGAGGCAACCAAAGCCAAGGGCTTGCCGCTAGAACGGGTCGCAATTATAGCAGCCTCAAACACACAGTCCCATGCGGCCTGTGAACAGCGATCTGCACGGGGGAAATCCACGATGATACAGCCCATCGCAATATCGCCCTGCATCATAGCCGAAAACGCCGCCCCCATGCCGGGGCCATCGCCCCAAATATAGGTATGATAATCAAGCGGGTTGGCCAAAGCCACCATTGGACCAAGCGCAGCGCGCAACCCGGCCGTTTGTTCGGGATTTAACTCTGGAAAGACAATATCACGGGTCAGGCCGGTGTCGGCCATCAAGCTTGCTTCACCGCCGGAACAGGACATCGACACCACTTTGTTGCTGGTCAGCGGGCCGGAAAAATGCAGCAGCTTTAAGGTTTCCAACAGCTCTGGCAAGCTTTCAAGCCGCGCAATTCCAAGCCGTTCTAGCACGGCCTCTGCGCCCGCATCACTGCCTGCAAGCAATGCGGTATGCGACAAGGTTGCGGTTTGGGCTTGGGTCGAGCGGCCCACCTTGATTGCAGCTATGCCTTTGCCTTGCGCCTTGGCCTCGGCGGCCAGTGCCTCAAAAGCTGCAATATCCCCGATCCCTTCAATGTGCAGGCCAAGCGCGGTAATGCGCGGATCACGCAGCAACGCAGCGCCAATCTCTGCAAGACCAATTTGCGCCTGATTTCCAGCTGTCACCATAAAAGCAATGGGCAAGCCGCGTTGCTGCATGCTGATGTTGATCGCCATGTTCGAGCTTTGGGTGATAATCGCAACGCCGCTTTCAACCACCTGCCCGCCATGCTGATCGGGCCAGAGCGGTGCGCCATCCAGATAATTCACAAAGCCATAGCAATTGGGGCCTATGATCGGCATATCACCCGCTGCGGCCAACAAGTCATTTTGCAAGGAAGCACCATCATCAGATTCAGCATGCGCTTCTAAAAAACCCGACGCAAAACACACTGCGCCACCTGCACCCATCGCCGATAGATCGGCGATAACATCGACGGTGGCATGGCGGTTGACCCCGACAAAACAGGCATCTGGCGGCTGCGGTAAATCCAGAACCGAAGCCGCAGCTTTAATGCCCGCCACATTGTCGGCCTTGGGATGCACTGCGTAAAGCGCGCCTTGGTAGTTCATTTTTTTGCACTGCTCAAGAACAGAGCGGCACCACACACCGCCGCCTACAACCGCGATGGATTTGGGTTTGAACAGCCTTGCAAGATCAAAGCGCATCTTCGGCTCCTTAGACCGTTAAGCCCCCAACGGGCGCAACAGATCACGGCTGATGATATGGCGTTGGATTTCCGATGTGCCGTCCCAAATGCGCTCTACCCGTGCATCGCGCCAGAACCGCTCGATCGGGAAGTCGTCCATCAGCCCCATGCCACCAAAAATCTGCAACGTGCTATCGGTCACCCGCGCCAGCATTTCACTGGCATATAGTTTCGCGCTGGCAATTTCGCGGTTTGCCGGCAGCCCCTGGTCAAGCCGCCAGGCCGAGGCAAGGGTGAGCCAATCGGCAGCATCAATTTCTGTAATCATATCAGCGATTTGAAAGCTAATGCCTTGGTATTTTCCGATCTTTTGACCAAATTGCTCACGCTCTGATGCATAGTTCAACGCATAGTCAAAGCAGCGCCGTGCGCGCCCGACCGACATGGTTGCTACAGTGATGCGGGTGGCATAAAGCCATTCATTCATCACGGCAAAACCGCCGTCAACAGCGCCCAGAACCTGATCATCGGACAGGCGGCAGTCATCAAACTCCAAGATCATATTTTTATAGCCCCGGTGGCTGACCGACTTATAGCCATCACGGATGGTAAACCCGGGCGTGCCGCGATCCACCAAGAAGGTGGTGATGCGTTTTTTGGGCCCGCGCGGGGTGTCATCAACGCCGGTGGCCACAAAGACGATCACGAAATCTGCATGATCGGCGCCGGAAATAAAATGCTTGGTGCCATTGAGCACCCAATCGCCGCCCTTACGCTCTGCCGCGCAGGACATGCCGCGCACATCCGAGCCCGCACCGGGTTCGGTCATCGCCAAAGCATCCATTTTTTCGCCGCGCACTGCAGGCAGCAGATAGCGTTCTTTCTGATCGCCCTCGCAGGCCATGAGGATATTTTGCGGCCGGCCAAAGAAATGATTAAGCGCCATGCAGCCGCGGCCCAATTCACGCTCGACCAGAGCAAATTCTAGATGGCTCAAGCCCGCGCCGCCCACCTCTTGGGGGAAATTACAGGCGTAAAACCCAAGATCGAGGGTTTTTTGTTTAATCTGCTGAGCGATTTCAGTTGGCACTGTGCCAGAGCGTTCAACTGTGTCCTCATGCGGATAAATTTCATTTTCCACAAAGCTACGAACCGTATCAACGATCATCTGTTGTTCTTCGGTTAAACCAAAATTCATGTGATGTCCTCCTTATGGGCAGCGGCGAGCGCGTTGATCTTGGCTTCTACGCCGGCAAGCGGTGGGCAGGATTTTCGGGTTGTAAGGCTGACATGCAGCATAAACTGCTCACAGCTGGCCAAAATTTGTCCAGACGCATCCAGCATTTGATGTGATAGTTTTACCTTTTTGCCATCGGCAAGAACCACGCGGCTATCAACGGTGATCTTTTGCCCTGCGTGGGTTTCGCTGAGATATTTCACCGTTGTTTCGGCTGTAAAGAAACTATGTCCGGCGGCAATATAGTCCGCATCTGCCCCCACTGCGATCATGAAAGCATCTGCAGCATCGGAAAACACCTGACCGTAGCGGCTTTCGTTCATATGGCCGTTATAGTCGGTCCAGTCTATGGGCACTGTGCGCTCTACGGTGCGCATCGGGGCCGATGTACCCGGCGCGTGCCGCAGCGTAGATTCATGATCAGTGATCAAACTGCCCGCAGCGCTGCCTTGCTGTTTCAGGGCCCGCATCATCGCGATCAGATTGTTATCGCGCAACCGCTCTAATTCGCGAATAGATTTATGCCCTGATTGCGCATCCGATTGATCGGCGATTTTCTGGGTCAGTTCATCGGTCAGTTCAGGCACATCCATCAGCTTGGTCCATGGCCATGCAAGGCAAGGGCCGAACTGGGCAATGAAATGCGCCATACCGGCTTCGCCGCCGGCGATGCGGTAGGTTTCAAAAAGCCCCATTTGCGCCCAGCGCAGGCCAAAGCCATAGCGGATTGCATTGTCTATTTCTTCCGTGGTGGCGATACCGTCCTTGATCAGCCAAAGCCCTTCGCGCCATACCGCCTCTAAAAACCGATCCGCAATATGCGCGTCTATTTCCTTGCGCACATGCAGCGGGTATAGCCCCACAGAAGTGAGAGTTTCCTTTGCCTTTTCAACATGCTGCGCGCCTGTCTGATCACTTGGAACGACCTCGATCAAAGGCAGCAAATAAACCGGATTAAACGGGTGGGTGACCATTATTTGCTCTGGGCGCTGAGCGTTTTGCTGCAGCTCCGATGGTTTTAAGCCAGAGGTCGAAGACCCAATAACCGCGTCAGGGCGGCAATGGGTTTGAATTTCGGCAAAAACCTTATGCTTGATATCAAGCCGTTCAGGCACGCTTTCTTGGATCCAGTCGGCGGTGGTGACCGCCTGTTGAATTGTTGTGCAAAAGGTAAGCTGGCCTTCTTCTGGCAGGGCGGTCTCATACAGCATCGGCAGCGCGTGGCGGGCATTTTTCAAAACATCGCCAATTTTTCGCTCTGCCTCAGGATCAGGATCAAATACATTGATATCCCACCCATTAAGCAAAAACCGGGCAAGCCATCCGCCGCCGATCACCCCGCCCCCAATAATTGCTGCTGTTTGCTTCATTTCTTACTCCAATTCACATAAAACTTGCAGCCTGTTTTTATCACACCATCCGCTCGGTATGCCCGTCCACGGCCATGGCTTGGCCAGTTATCTGTCGCGCAGCATCCGAGGCCAGAAAAACCGCCATATCCGCGATATCCTTGGGGCTGACAAACCGGCGCAAAGACACCCCTTGGCTATATTGCTGTTCAATCTCTGCGGCGGGTCGGCCGGTAAAGTCACTTTCCATGGCCAGCACTTGATCCATTCGTGTGCCCTCAACTGCACCAGGGCAAATCGCATTGACCCGCACCCCTGCGGGGCCCAATTCCATGGCAAGGGTTTTGGCCAGACCCACCAACCCCCATTTGGCCGCCACATAGGGCGCCCGGTTGGGAACGCCAAAAAGCCCCGAGGTCGAAGACATAAGTAAAATCAGACCACTTTTCTGGGCGCGCATAAGCTCGGCCGCCCACCCACAGGCCAAAAAGGCCCCATCAAGATTAACGCTAAGGCACCGGCGCCAATCCTCTAGATTTAAAGTTTCAATGCTGCCGGCAGGTC
>CABXKH010000067.1 GCA_902512685.1 Paracoccaceae bacterium
CTCATGACTTCAACTCTGACACTCCTTCAACGCACCAATTTCATTTCAAGTGACCATAAATAAAAAATGCTGTAGGCGCAAATTTACCCAAGAGCCTAAGCTGCAAAACTCTTTACAGCTTGCAATCACGATTTTTAATATCTTTATCTTGGCTGCGGATTAAATCTGAAGCGATCCAATGCTTGCGCCACCGCAAACATAAAGCGTCTGCCCGGTTATAAAGCTGTTTTCAGGATCGCAAAAAAATAAAAACGCGCGGGTGATATCATCGACCGTCCCAAGGCGTCCAACGGGGATGCGTTTGGCTAGAGCGTCTTGCTGTTCGCTGTCTTTTTCAACAATCCCCCAGAAATTATCTGTCAGGATTGGACCGGGCGCGATCACATTGACCGTGATACCGTCTGGTGCAAGTTCCAAAGCCCACGTGCGGGCCATACCAATCATCCCTGCCTTGGTCGCACTATAGGCTGTGCGCGTTGGCGCGCCCAACCCAGCGCGAGATCCGTTAAAGAGGATGCGCCCGAATTGGGATGCCTTCATGAAAGGAAGAAAGGCTTTGGCAAGGGTCAGGGCTGACCCTAAGTGAAGCTGGCTTAAACCAGCTATTTCCTCTGGTTTGGCCTCTTCTATCAAATTCGGCCAGATCAAGCCGGCATTATGGATCAAATGCGTTACCTTGTGGTCATTTGCAATCTGCGCGGCCACTTCAGAAACAGCATCCTTGTCCAGTAAATCTGTGCAATAGGAATGCAAATTTGGGTGGCGTATATCAGGGTCGTGCCGTGCCACTGAGACCACCGTATATTCACGTTCTAAAAGGGCTTGCGCTATATCTGCACCAATCCCCTTGCTGCCTCCTGTAATCACTGCGGTATAGCTCATGGGGTTTCCTCAATCAGTGCCAAAACCCTAAGAGGGCTTCCAGTGCCATTTTTCACTTTCAGCGGCGCGGCCATCAAGATCGCGCCAACCGGGGGAAGCTGATCAAGGTTGTTCAAACATTGCAGGCCAAATTTGCCAGCCCCGTGCAAATAGAAATGCGCCGGATAGGGCGGCGAATAATGGCTGCCTTGTCCTGCGTCCGTTCCCACAGTCTCTGTTCCAAACCCGCGGATATCACGCTGATCAATCAAAAATTGAATAGCCTCGGGTGTGGGGCCGGGTGAATGCGCGCCGTCTTCGCGCATATTTAAATACTCTGCGCCGCGTTTATGCGACCAATCGGTGCGCATTAAAACCCAGGCATCCTTTGGAATTTGACCGTGATCAGCTTCCCACTCTTGGATAATGGACACTGTTAGTTCGAAATCATCATCGCTTTTGGCCCCTTGCGAGCAATCAATAACGCAGACAGGTCCAATAAAGTTTTTCACATCAATTTCATCAACCGCTCCATTTGGAATATCACGGCCTGAAATCCAGTGCGAGGGCGCATCAAAGTGGGTTCCGGTATGCTCTGACATAGATAGATTATGCCATTTCCACGCCGGACCGCGCTCATCATACGCGCTGACTTCTTCCATTCTAAAGCGGGCGCATTGACCAAACTCAGGCGGCAGGATCATAACCGGAAAATCCGGATCAAGAGTATGCGTAAGATCAATCACCCGAACTGTTCCACTGGCTATTGCCGTTGCAAGCGTTGTAAGCGTTGTCATGACGCATCCCCCGCCAATATCATTTCCCGTTCAAGCACCTTGGGATCCCTTCGAAAGCGGTCCCGCACATCGCGCGCGATGTCACCGCACCAGACATCCTCAAGCCCTTTTTGCAAACCCTCGACAATAGAACGCGACAAAGCCGCAGATGTCACGCGCGGTGGTGGCAGGGGTTGATACCAGTCCTCTTCTGTTGGGCCATGAAAGACATTCATTACTCTGATCCCGGTTGGGCTAAATTCTGCCCGCATCGATTGTGAAAGCGAATATGCGCCCGCTTGACTTGCCGAAAAGGCGCCGAAGGGCTGGGCGTTTGACAGGGCGCCAACGGATAGTAAATTCACCCATGCAACGGCAGAGTTGACACCATCGGAAGCCCGGGAGCCCATCGCCGGGCCAAACGCCTGTGCCAAACGCATCAGGCCAAGGTAATTCACTTGCAATTCAGTGCGCGCAAATTCTGTATCACGACGTTCTAAAACGCCGCCGGGCCGCAAAAACTGCGCGGTATTTATCAAAATATCGGTTTTGCCGCCAATTTCGCCCGCGATTTTTTTCACCGAAACTGTGTCCGTCACATCCATCGGCAAAATTTCAACACCTTCTTTGAGCAAAAGCTCCCGGCCTGGGTAAGGGAGCCAGCCTTCTGGTTCGCCCGCAAATATTAACGCAGCCCCTGCCTCTTTGAGGGCTCTGGCTAAGTTCGGCGCATGATAACTTCGGGCATCAGTGATAAGTATTCGCCGGTGTTTAGGATCAGCAGAAAGCGTCCGCATGAGCGCTTCATCCTCCATGTTTGGGGTTGCGACCTCTGGCAGAGCGACAAGTACGCCCTGCCCTGATCTGTCAAGCCGGGCCTCAATGACCACCCGGGCATGACGGGTTACATCAGTGTGGATATGGGCTAAAATGGTGGGACCGACATCCAATTGAATGGTGCCCACGCGCCACGGCATTCGTTCGCGAAAATAGACATTCGGAGAGGTTCGAATTGTGCTTTCGGCAATTAGGCGCCCGCCTCTTGGAGAATCCTGCCACAGTAAATCAGTTGACAGACACGACGAGCAGGCATCCCGGGGGGGGTATTGTATCACACCGCACTCGGCACAGCTTTGAAGGGCAAAGCGTCCCTCAGCTGCGGCCGCCGTTAGAAAAAGAGCTGCGCGAGACCGCATTTGCGGCGGCTGGGTCGGGGAAATGGATCGTTTTTGCGGGTTCTTCTTTGGGGGTGCGGGCAATCGGTCCGTCATAGCCGTACCCCTTCGGAAAGTACTGTTGCGCTGGTGCAGAGCCCGCGATCAAAGTTGATCATGCCAAATCCTGACACCAAAGCATGTTTGGCCTCTTTCACCTGCGTTTCCTCCGCTTGCCCCGTCACCTGCCGAATGGCCTCAACCATCCCGATGAACCCGCCTGCCGCGCCCGCTTGCCCGGCCGACAGCTGCCCACCGGATGTATTGAGTGGAAAATCGCCTTTGGTGGTGAGGTTTCGCTGTTCCAGAAAGGCAACTCCTTCTCCTTTGGCACAAAACCCAAGGTCTTCTATCTGCATCACCGAAATCACCGGATAGTCATCGTAAGTTTGCACCAGATCCATGCTCTTTGGGTCCAGCCCAGCTTGTTCCCAAAGCGTATTTACGTCAATAGTCCATCCCCCCCGCAGCTGGACAGGATCATCTGAATGGGCATTGTGGCGTTCTATGGCGGCACAAAACCTTGCATAGGGCAAACCCAATTTGATGGCTCTGTCTTCTGACATGACAAGAAAGGCTTCCGCGCCTGCGCACGGCATCACGCAGTCGAACAGGGCAATTGGGTCTGCGATTTGCCGCGCATTCAAATACTGCTCCATCGAGAGCGGCTTTTTCATCAGAGCGCGCGGGTTATTCAGCGCATTTTCGCGTTGGGCGATGCAAATGTGGCCAAAACCCTTACGCGTTGCACCGTGATCCGTCATGTATCGGTCGGTCAGCAGAGCAAAGCTCGCATTTGGGCCGCCGTAACCATAGGGATAACTGGCATCCATGGCAAAGCGAGAAAAACTTGAAAGCAACCGGCGAAAGCTGTCGATGTGGTTGGTATCACCGGCCACACAGGCAATAATTTCCGCATCTTTGGCCTGAATGGCGCGCGCAGCCCGGCGCACAGCAATGCCTGCAGAAGCCCCACCCATGGGAATATGATCAAGCCAACGTGGGCAAAGCCCAAGGTGCTGGGTCAAACCCACAGCGGTATCTGGAAAAAGCGTAAAGGATGATACCGCAAAACCGTCAATATCAGCAGGTTTAAGATTGGCAGACTGCAAAGACCCACGCAGACCCGTGGCAATCCAGTGATGGGCCGTCTCAATCGAGTATCTTTGATATGGGGTTGAAAACGGTGCCGTTAGAACCACGCCTTCGTATGATGCGGGGGTTTGCATTAGATGACCTGCCGCTTCTTCAAATGAGTAAGTGTGATCGTATTGGGATGTCCGATCAGGGAAGAGGCCAGAGTTTTCAGGGAGGCGCGCTGGATTTTTTGGGTCGGCGTCAAAGGCAGTTCATCCACAAAAGCGATATATCCCGGGATTTTATAATAGGCCATATTTTCCAAACCCCACTTAGCAATCTCATGCGCAAGATTGGGCGAAGGATCAGCAACTTGCAAACAGGCAAATACTTCGTCGCCGCGCATGGCATCAGGCACAGCCGCAACCCCCGCTGCTTTTATGGCCGGATGCCGCATCAACACACTTTCAACTTCTATGGCGGCTATATTCTCACCAGACCTGCGGATTACATTTTTCTTGCGGTCCACAAAATAAAACCGGCCCTCGGTGTCGCGTCTTACAATATCTCCAGTATGGAACCAGCCATCTTTCCAAGCCTTTGACGTGGCCTCGGGGTCTTTATAGTAGAATGAAAAAAATCCCTCTTTGGGGTCTTGGCCTTTATTTCGCACCAGAAGTTCACCAGATGTCTCTGGCGGAACTTCTGCACCCTCATCATCAACAATCTTGGTCTCAACCCAGCCTTCTGGATGACCAATTGTGGCCTGACCAACAAGCCGATCCAGTTGATAGGCGGCAATGACGGCGCCAGCACCTGTTTCGGTCATGGCCCAGGCTTCTATCAACGGAAATCCAAACCTTGCTTCAAAATTCTGTTGTAGCTTTGGGTCGACACCTGCGCCAAAGCCAAATCGAACCTGATGCGCCCGGTCAACAGCCTGCTCTGGAAAGCCCATAAGCACGGAAGGCATGATCCCCAGATAGTGCAGGCAGGTCGCACCCGAGGCCGCAACATCTGGCCACCATGTTTTGGGGTGGAACCGATCCAGTGTAATCAGGCAGCCACCAACCGTTACCATCGCCATAAAGGAATATGCCATGGCGTTCATATGAAAAACAGGCAAAGGCGTTATCATACGCTCTTTGCGGTCCACCGATAGGTTTGCAAGCCCTCCAAGATCTGCATACCAGCGGCCAGCGCTTAAAAAATAGGTATTCGAAAGAACACATCCCTTTGGTGAACCGGTGGTTCCAGATGTATAAAGCAAAGCGGCCTCGCGCTGCTCTAAAGGGTTTTGTTCGGTTACAACCGCCTGCTCTCTTGGCGCAGGGATCGGATCATCCGGTGCAATCACCTCAGCTTTTACACCCGAGGATTTTGCGGCCAAGCGTAACTCTTTAAAGCGTGATGGCAACGCCACGATCAATGCAGGTTCTGAATGCGCAAAAAGATATTCAAGTTCTGCCCTTCGCAGGTCGGGATTTATGGGTACAATTGAGGCACCAATCCGGTTTAGACCCGCCCATACCATGAAATACATCGGGCGGTTCTCAAGCAAGACCGCGACCCGCATACCCCGGCAATATCCCGCGGCCTCAAAGCGGTTTGCCCACTCATCAGCTGCTGACAAAACAGCAGAATACTTTATGGGACCGCAGGTTATATTATAGGTCTTAGCCGTTTCGGGCATCACCTCAAAGGCTGGGCGATTGGGCCATTTCTTAGCGGCGCCAGAAAGCGCGTGATATACAGTTTTGTCCATCATGGAAGCAACTGAATATTCCCAAATGCAGCGTCCGAATTCAATAATTCTACTTTCTTGTTCGCGATCCTCAATTTCCCGTCAACCAGCTTCAAATCATGCGTAGCAGTTAATGCCAGAAGAATCTGGTCATCCAGTCGGGTTTCCACATAATGCATCGATGTGTTGGTTTGGAATTCTCCATTTTCTAGATCGAAAATATCCACAAAGGGCCTCTGGATCACATGATGGCAGCGGCTTTTCGGCTTTTGACTAAACGTGCGTGCGCCATTTAACCGCTCAACCCGCAATCGCAGCATGAAGCTGTCTTCCCACAAAAGCGAGGTTTCATTGATCGGATCCGTTTGTTTGTAATCCAGTGGCATCCAGTAATGCCCGTCAGGCAACCACAGGTCTAACCAGTCATTATAGGATCCTTCATCAAGCATGCGCGCTTCGGCATAAATAAAATCAATGATATCATTTGGTGTAATGTTATGTTCCATTTTATCACTCTGATCCTGAGGTGTCGGGCGCATCCTCAACAGAAGCACTTATGAATTTAAGCCAAGCGGCAAATTGGTTGCGCATTTGGCGCTCTGTCGTGCCATTTTCCACAACTTCTTCTGTGTAATCCTCGTCATCTTTATGCAGCCTTTGAATATTTACCCATTCAAGAGCGTTCGCATTTAGTCCCTCTTGTGCACGTTCATACATTTCCAGATCATCATGGCCAACAATGGACGTTGGCGCATTGATCATACGGTTGTACATGGCAGACATTGCAACCAATTTTTCAGGCGCTCCGACAAGGCGATAGACATAGCTTTCTGCCAGTGTCTTGTTTGGTCCTAAAGGAATGAAGTTTCGAAGTTGCTGCAAAGGGGCCTTGACCATGATGTTTGGGAAGTAAACCGTATTGTGGCGGTTCTCATCCAAAATGGCTTTGGCTTGCTCTTCCCCATAGGTTTCGATCATAGCTTCGAAATACCCCGGTATTGCATCATAATTGGAATGAATGGACATGTTCACACCGGTATGGCCATGTCCATTTGGCCATGTCCGGATGCCCATTTTCTCAAAAAACTCATAGGGCGACATAAAAGGAGCAATAATCTGCATCGCCGCCGGTCGCGGTTCTGGCGAGCCAAGCTCTTCGAAAATTTTAACGGCAGTTCCGGCTGAACTTTCATGGGCCACCATCGGATGGCAAGTATCTGTTTGGTTTTCGACCAGCATTTTCCAGTTGCAATTGTGCATATAGCGAAGCGGCGGGCCCGAGATTTCAAGCCGACCAGCCGGCGCCCGGTCAACCATATTATCGATCGAGCTTAGACTGCCTCCAAAAAATTCATCGAAGGCAATTCCTTCTTTTGCCAACCTTACAAAGACAAAGCCACGATATACTTTGACCGCGCCAACCGCTTTCATGCCCTTGCTGCTATCTGTGTTTTCAAATCCGGTATCCTCGTAGCCTTTTCGCAAAGGAATAGCCAAAAGACAGCCATCGGTTTTGAACGCCCATGCATGATAGGGGCAGCGAAAAAACTTGCCGGTGTTGCCGGCACGATCAATTGCTATTTTGGTGCCTTTGTGAGGACACCGGTTGTACAAAACATAAATTTCACCGTCCGTGTGCCGAACCTGAATAACCGGTTGGTCACCCACTTGGGTTGTAATATAATCACCTTTGTTCGGTGTCTGACTTTCATGGCCTACAAAAATCCACACATTAGGGAAGAGGTGCTGCATTTCTGCATTGTAAACGTCAGCGCTTGTATAAACATCTCTGTGGACCTGATGGGGCTGTATGAGGGCTTTAATTTGTTCGCTTTTCATGTGAAACTTCCTTTTTTATAATTATATGTCTAAAATTAATCGATCGCTAAGCGCCCGGCTGACGCAGATTTGCATAACCTTTCCCGAGTCTTTATCCGTTTGGCTCAGCACCACATCCCTGTGGTCCGGGATGCCTTGCAACACATCAACACAGCAAATTCCGCAATCTCCGCGCTGGCAGTCATAAATAAGATCCACACCGCCCGCCTCGAGCACTTCGAGAATACTTTTATCGGTCGGAATTTGGAAAACTTCACCTGTTGATTTTACTTCCACCTCAAAGGTTTTTTCGGATTTTTTTAAGGCTGGTGTCTCGAAAAGTTCCACATGTATATGATCGGATGAAATGCTGTGGTGGGCCGCTGCATGCCGAACAGCTTCTATCATCCCCTTTGGTCCGCAAATATAGAGCCGGTGATCGGTCAGAGCCCGAATGGTCGATGAAAGGTCAATCGGGTTGCTATCGTCCAAATGTACTTTGAGCGCATCGCCAAATTCAGCGCGAAGCCTATCAACAAAAGCGATGTTTTCAGCACCGCGCCCCAGATAGTAAAGAACAAATGAGCGGCCTTCTTTTTGCAGATCTGAGGCCATCGAGATCATCGGTGTAATTCCAATTCCGCCTGCGATCAGCGCGACTGGCAAAATGTCATTTATGAGGGCAAAGCTGTTTTTGGGTTTTGAAACTGTGACGCTTTGGCCCGTCTCAAAGCCGTGCATTGCCTGACTGCCGCCAAGCCCTCCATCTTCTCGTTGAACAGCTATTTGGTAACCCGGCGCGTTTTCACCCGGCCAGGATATAAGCGAGTAAGAGCGGCAGCCTAATGGGCCTAGATCAATATCTACATGCGCGCCCGCAGACCATGCCTCGGCGATTGTTGGCTCTTTGGGCACCAGATTAAATGCCACTATGCGCTCTGTTATATTTTCCCTATTTTTTAAAAAAAATTGGGCCATTTTGTGTAACTCCTAAAAACAATATGAAATTTCATATATTTTTTGTCAACTGAAAAATGTATTTTTTGTCCCCTGAAAATATGGCACTCTCAGAGTATGATTCTTGAAACAGACAGCTCTAAGAGCAATGGCGATAGAGCCAAATTCGTTAATAATTATCTTCTATATTTATTGGCTGCTGCGAGTGAAAAAGCCAGTGCGCAATTTCATGCCGAAGTAAGAAAGGCCGGACTGCGCGTCCCTGAATGGCGGGTTGCTGCATGTCTTTATGATAGTGACAAAATGATGATTACAGAGCTTGCCGAATTGTCGTTGATGGAACAGTCGCGCATGACACGGATTATTGCGCAAATGGTCAAGCGTGGAATAGTTAAACGCACCAGTGACGGAAATGACAAGCGCCGTGTTTGGGTGCAATTAACGCCCGATGGCATGGCTTTGGTTCAAGCCTTGGTAGGGGATGCCAAAGACCATGAACGCGCGCTTTTATCCGAACTTGCAGACACCGATGCCGCGCGCATTAAAATCATGCTGCAAACAGTATTGAACCGCTTAGAAAAAACCTGACAGCTTTCCAAACCATGGCCGCACAGACGAAGCCAGAGCGCCAACTATATCAAGTTCACTTTGGATAAGTTCAATCTATGAATTTATCATTTGGCATCAGATTATTTTGGTCAGACCAATTTATATTTTGTTTGTAATTTAGGATAATTTACCGAATATATCTGCTTTTATTGACATAATTTCAAAATTTTATGCCGTTAAATCCGATATTTATGAAATATTTGGAATAGCCAGTATATTTTGGTTTGACCAAAAAGCCATTTCCCTTATCCTTTGACTACTCACGAATCTGGAGTTTATGTGGCAAATCGCGATTTTGATATTGTATTGGCTGGGGGTGGTCATAATAGCCTTGCGTGTGGAGCATGGTTGGCGCGGAGCGACCTAAAAGTCTGTGTCATTGAACGCAACCCTTGGATTGGTGGCGGATGTATCACCCGAGAAGTCACAAACCCCGGCTTTAAACATGATTTGTTTGGCTCATCGCACGTATGGATTCACGCCAATCCAGATTTCCAGGTGCTGCTGCCCGAATTGGAAAAGCACGGGCTAGAATACCTCTGGGAACAGGATCATATCACAGGTCACCCAAATCTTAATGGTCCAGGCGTGGTGGTCTATAAAGATGTCGATAAAACCTGCGAAAGTATCGCCAA
>CABXKH010000068.1 GCA_902512685.1 Paracoccaceae bacterium
TGAAAGCATCTTATGAAAAAAATGTAACCGTCAAAGGTAAATCAGAAGCCTTTAAAATATCGGCATTTAAAGACGCTTCTACAATTCAAATCTGATTTGGGTTTTAAACATACAAATGATATTGACCTCAGGCCGGCGCGGAATATCGGCCTGAGGAATGCGACGGGATATATTAACCCCAAAGCTCGTAAAGCTGACTGAGTGCAACAGCAATAAAGCATAGCGAATAAATCGCCTTCCAAAATCCAAAAGGCGCCGCTTTAGCAAATTGACCAGAATGGCTTGCGGCATCTTGCTCATCCATATCTGCAATCCAGTTTTTGAATTGGTCCATTTGATTATTTCCGGCCAGAAACACGAAAATTGCTGTGCTTATAACTAATGCTGAAGTGGCTAAAAGCGCCTCGGTTCCTTGCGATATAATATAAAGCGTTACCAAGTTTGAAAGTACGCCGGTAAAGGTCACCCACTGAAAATCCCGACCAATTGTGCTGCCAATTATGGCCCGAGTTTGTCTGTCCATTGTTGCGGTATCCATGATATTTCTCCTTTATTTAAATGAGGCATCCAAGCGGATTCTACACTTTAAGAGAAAAGCAATACAATATTTTTTTAGATCATCTGACTGCTATACCCTATTGAATTTAAATTATTAATTACTTTAGGTGACTCAATGCCAACTAAAGTAAACATATTTTTGTGTTTTATAGGCGCGTTATATATTCTGCGGCAGCGATAAATAAAACCAGCGCGATAAATGTGCCCAAACCAGCGATAAGAAAGAACCTGTTTTTAACTGGCCTTCCATCAATGATTTCTGTTCGTGGAAAGGCCTTGCGGGCCAAAATCACCAATAGGGCTACAAAAATCAGAAATAAGCTCAGTCTTATTATTACTATCATTTTAATCTCGCTTTGTTCATTCAGACCATATCACAGCCAAAAACAAAAATCAGATAATTTTCGCCCAGTTTAGGAGCATGGTAAAGACATTTGCTATCATTCGTAAATCCGGATGTACGTCAGAGATTACAGGGAAAATCCTGACATACTCAAAAAGATCGCAATCCTGGAAAACCAGAATTAACACTGAATTGCGGAAAATGTGGTACCCAAGGCCGGACTCGAACCGGCACGCCCGTTAAGGCGGGGGATTTTGAATCCCCTGCGTCTACCATTCCGCCACTTGGGCACTGGCGATGCTTTTAACGCGGGTTTCGCACCACGTCCAGAGGCAAAGCACGCTTGACCGCCAAACAATTGCATGATCAATGCCAGTAACCTTAACGAACTGAATCGTTTGCATGATTAGATCGCTTTACAACTGGACAATGGCCCTTGCTGACCACCCACATGCGCTGTGGGCTTTGGCCTTGGTGGCATTTGCAGAAAGCTCGTTTTTTCCAATACCGCCTGATGTTCTATTAATCCCGATGATCATTGCAGCGCCTCACCGCGCGTGGCTTTACGCTGGTGTAGCACTTGTTGCATCGGTGCTGGGCGGTCTTTTTGGCTATGCGCTTGGCGCGCTTGCCTTTGAACAGATTGCGCATCCTATTTTGATGTCCCTAGGCAAAGCCGATGCAGTTGCTGAATTTGCGCAACGCTTTAACGATGTTGGAGTTTGGACGATCCTAACAGCCGGAGTAACCCCCTTCCCGTTCAAAGTGATCACGATAATGTCAGGTGCAACAGCAATGCCTTTAGGCTTGTTTGTTGTGACAGCTTTTGTGGCGCGCGGGTTGCGTTTTTTTGCGGTTGCACTTTTGCTTAGACTTTATGGAGCGGCAATTCGTACCTTTATAGAGCGCTATCTGGGATGGATGTTTTTATTGTTTATCCTGCTCTTTATGGGGGGAATTTTGGGAACGAGGTTCTTATGACACCAAAGCATCTTGCACTCGTCGCCGGTCTAGGGTCTGCCGCCCTTTTAATTGGTGCGCTTGGGTTTCAATATTTAGGCGGCCTTGCCCCTTGCAAAATGTGCCTGTGGCAAAGATATCCACATTTGGCAGCGGTTGCGATCTGCCTGGTTTTTTATGCCTTTCAGAACCGGGTTGTGGCCGCGATTGGCGCTGCGGCCAGCCTGACGACAGCAGGCATAGGATTTTACCATGCCGGCGTTGAGCAAGGCTGGTGGGCAGGGCCAAACAGTTGCACGAGCAGCGCAATCGAAGGATTGAGCACAGAAGATCTTATCAATCAGATCATGGCCGCTCCGATGGCGCGCTGTGATGAAATACCTTGGGCGCTTTGGGGCGTGTCGATGGCCGGTTGGAATGCTGTTCTATCTCTGGCTCTTATGGGCCTTTGGCTGATGGCTCTGCGCCGCCTTTAACCTGCCTTTTTTGTGCTGAGCAAAAGATTCGTTTCACTTTTTGCTACGCCTTCAAAACGCCGAATTTGTGTAAGGATTTGATCCAACTCTTCCAGTGAGTCGGCGCCAATTTCGGCAATTAAATCCCATTGCCCGTTTGTTGCATGCACAGCGCGCACTTGCGGCAAACCATTTAGCAGGCGGATCACCCGTTCAGTGCCACGCCCTTCAACGTTTATCATCATATATCCACGCACAGGATCCACTTTGGTGTCATCTTTTAAAACCACGGAAAAGCCCAAAATTTCGCCTGACTTCTGCAACCGGTCAATCCGCGCCCGCACTGTTGTGCGCGAGACCCCAAGAAAAATCGCCAAATCCGATAATGAGGCCCTAGCATCATGCCTAAGCGCTGAAATAAGCTTTTGATCCAATAAATTTGCCATGTTTCGTTTCGCATCCTTTTGGCTTCTGTTTGAATATATTTTTGCATATTGAACAAATTGAACAGTGGTTAATGACACACTTTGATCAGATATTTAACACAAATAGGAAAAATCTATGCAACATGTCAATTGTATTTTAATCGGAGCCCCTGTGGACAGCGGCAAACATCGCAAAGGGTGCGTTATGGGGCCGGACGCCTATCGCACAGCAAACTTGCCGCAAGTTTTGGCCGATTTGGGCCACTCGGTCACCGATTTGGGGAATCTTACGGTGATGCCAGCTGCATCCGCCAACGGGCCGGATCACCCTACAGAACTGTCTCAAACCATTGGCTGGACCAACCGGCTTGCCGAGGACGGCGTTGCCGCTTTTGCGAATGGTCTGCCAATTTTTCTTGGTGGCGATCATGCTTTAAGTCTTGGTTCTGGCCTGGCTGCTGCGCGTCATGCCCAGAAAATAAACCGCCCGCAGTACATTTTATGGCTTGATGCCCATAGCGACTTTCACACGCCTGAAACGACCATGTCGGGCAATTTGCATGGAACGCCTTTGGCCTATCTGACCGGAAGAAACGGATTTTCCGGTTTTCCGAAAAATGATGCGCCTGTCCCCGATCAACAGGTTTGCATCATCGGATTGCGCTCGGTCGATAAAGCGGAAAAGAACGCCCTGCAGCAGAGCAAAATTCAGTTTTACGATATGCGCGCCATCGATGAACAGGGCATCAAGCACCCACTTCAGGCATTTTTGGATCAGGTCAAAGCAAACAACGGCCTGCTGCATGTCTCATTAGATGTGGATTTCCTCGACCCCTCAATTGCTCCGGCAGTGGGCACATCGGTTCCCGGTGGTGCTACCATCCGGGAAGCCCACCTTGTGATGGAAATCCTCTACGATAACGGTTTGATGAGTTCGCTTGATCTCGTTGAACTAAACCCGTTCTTGGATGAACGCGGGCGCACTGCTCAAGTGATGGTGGACCTTGCGGCATCGGCGCTTGGCCGCCGTGTATTTGACCGCCCAACACATGGATATTTTTAAGGACAAGATCATGACACTGCTCCCTTCCAACAAAGCTCTTGTCCCGTTTGTATCGGTTGATCACATGATGCAGTTGATTAATCATACTGGTTTGACCCAAATGATGATTGGCCTTTGCGAATATATTGAAAATGATTTCAAAAGATGGGAGCTTTTTGACAAAACACCGCGCGTGGCAAGCCACTCTGCCGAGGGCGTGATCGAACTGATGCCGACATCAGACGGCGAGGTGTATGGGTTCAAATACGTCAATGGGCATCCCAAAAATACCAAAGACGGTTTGCAGACCGTCACCGCCTTTGGCCTACTGGCTGATGTCACCACTGGCTATCCGGTATTACTTTCCGAAATGACACTTCTCACAGCGTTGCGAACAGCCGCCACTTCGGCAATGGCCGCCAAATTCCTTGCACCAAAAGGCGCGACAACCATGGCGATGATTGGCAATGGGGCGCAAAGCGAATTTCAAAGTCTCGCGATGCAGGCAATCTGCGGCATCACTCATGTCCGGCTTTATGACATTGATCCCTTAGCGACCGAAAAAGCCGCAGCGCATCTGGCCGCAGCTGGACTAGAAATCACTACATGCAAAACCGCCCAAGACGCTATTGAAGGCGCTGAAATAATCACCACCTGCACCGCTGACAAACAAAATGCTACAATCTTAACCGACAACATGGTTGGCTCCGGGGTGCATATAAATGCGATTGGCGGGGATTGCCCCGGAAAAACTGAACTGCACCGCGATATTCTTTTACGCTCAGATATTTTTGTTGAATTCCCACCACAAACGCGGATTGAAGGTGAAATTCAGCAATTGACGGATGATCATCCGGTACAAGAGCTTTGGAATGTGATCTCAGGCCAGACACTCGGCCGGCGATCAGACAGTCAAATCACGCTGTTTGACAGTGTCGGCTTTGCCATCGAAGATTTCTCAGCTCTGCGGTATATTCGTGATCTGATAGACGGCACCGCCTTTTTTACCCCGCTTGACATGCTGGCCGATCCAGATGATCCGCGGGACTTGTATGGAATGTTACAAAGAGCCAAATAATAAAACAAAACATATCTATTTTATTATTTTTCAAGGCCTTAAGTCCAATACTTAAACGTAATCTGTTCTTTGGAGCGAGTATTTTGCCATTTTCTCGTTCAACGTCCGACGGGGCAAACACAGCTCGCCCATGACTTTACCAATGGATCCCTTGTGGCGGCGCATTGTGTTTTCAATAAGCATCTTTTCAAAAGCTTCAACATATTCCTTCAAAGGCTTGCCTTCTGTCGTCACCACAGAAGTGGCCTCTTCTGCGTCACTCATCAGCAAAGATGCAATCGTGCCTTCGCCGCGGCGCGACTGCAAAACAGCCCGCTCTGCCAAATTGGTCAACTGACGAACATTTCCATGCCAGGGCGCCTGAAGCAATTGCGCAGCTTCTTGGGCCCCTATGCTTGGGGTTTGACAGCCATATTCATCCGAGAACGTCTCGCTTAATTGATGGAACATTTCCAAAATATCATTACCGCGCTGGCGCAGCGGCGGCACTGTGATATGCAAAGCCCCGAGACGATAGAACACATCTTTGCGCAGCCTATCGTGCAATGTTTGACCTTGTTCCTGCAGATTGCTGATCGCTAAAACCCGCGTCTCAGGAGGCGTGCCTTGGGCATTGAGGGTACTTAAAAGCTTGGCTTGTACCTGCTCGCCAAGGGTTTCGATATCTTCAAGAACCAATGTGCCTCCACGCGCTTCTTCAAAGGCGGGGAAAAATGGATCTTCAGGTAAAACAGGCCCAAAGAGACGGCGCATCAAAGCCGCCTCGTCAAATGCTGAACAAGACACCAGCGCAAATTTTTTGCCTGCGCGGGCGCCAACAGCATGCAGGGCATGGGCGACCAAGGTTTTTCCGGTTCCAGTTTCACCCTCAATCAAGATATGCCCATCGGCTTGAGCTAAATCTAAAACCTCTTCGCGCAAACGCTCCATGGCAGGTGATTTACCGATCAGCTTTTTCATCAACTGCGGCCCGTCACCCAAGTCGCGCCGCAGGGCCCGGTTGTCCAAGGTCAAACGCCGGGCTTTTGAGGCCCGCTGCGCCAATTCACTCATCCGGTCGGGGTTAAATGGCTTTTCAAGAAAATCAAAAGCCCCCATACGCATGGCTTCGACAGCCATGGGTACATCGCCGTGACCTGTAATCATAATCACTGGAAGCGTGCTGTCCTGCGCCATTAACTTGCGCAAAAACTGCATGCCATCTATATCGGGCATCTTGATATCCGATATCACAATTCCGGCATATTCGCTGTCAATGGTAGACAGTGCTTCCTTGGCGCTGGCAAAGCTTTCGGTATCATAGCCCGACAGGGCAAGCCATTGGCTGATTGACAGCCGCATATCTTTTTCATCATCAACAATTGCAATTTTCAAGGCTTTGGTCATGGTCTACTCAGCTGCTTCAACGGGTGGAGAATTTACTTTGTTTTCATCAAATATAGGGAGTTGAACTTCAAATACAGCCCCCCCATCACTGGCATTTCTGGCCGTAAGCCGTCCGCCTAGATCGGTAACAATCCCGGATGAGATTGCCAAGCCAAGGCCCACACCATCCCCCGGCTCTTTCGTGGTATGGAAGGGTTCAAACAAAAGCTCTAAATCTTTGATCCCAGGACCATTATCACGCACACTAAGAGTGACAGTTTCGCCTTTGCTTAATATGACCTCGATCTCAGGATCGCTCACTGTTTTCAAAGCATCCAGCGCATTGCGCAACAGGTTTATGAGCACCTGCTCTATCCGCATTCGATCGCCCATCACCAGCACGCTTTGATCCGACGCTATCTGGCGCAGCCGCACATTGGAGTGTTTTAGTTGTGGCTCCATCATCGATAAGGACGAGGCCAGTGCCTCGGCCATATCCAGCGGAACAAAGCTTTCGCCGCCCTTGCGCGCATAGGATTTTAGCTGCCGGGTAATTGCCCCCATGCGTTCGATCAAACCGTCAATGCGGTGAAAGGCTGACAACGCTTCATCAGGCCGGTTCCGTTTGAGCAACAGCGCCGCCCCGGCAAGATAGGTTTTCATCGCCGCCAGCGGTTGGTTTAGCTCATGACTTACGGCGGCCGACATTTCCCCCAAAGCTGCCAGCTTTGAGCTTTGCGCCAAAGATTGCTCTGCCACGGCAAGGGTTTTTTGCACTTTCTCGCGCTCTGAAATTTCCCGCTGCAACCTTGCATTCAAATCTCGCAGGTCTTCAGATTCGCGTTGAAAAAACATCAGCCGTAACACAGTGCGGCGGTTTGAAAGATAAAAAACGCCCACAAACAGCAGTGCAAAGCCCATAATTTCCAGCGCCAAGATGCCATTCACTTTTTCGCGAACACTGGCATAGGTGGTAAAGGAAATGATTTGCCATCCGCGAAAAGGGATTTGCCCGTCAATGCGCATAACAGCTTCGCCCTGCACATAGGCATCGGCCGGTAGCGATGCCCAATCGCTGGTCAAACGCATGGCCCGCTCAATGGCATTTTGCGGCGGTTGGCGGCGCAGCGCCATAGTTTCCGTCAAACCGCGCCATTTCGGTTCGGTGGCCAGAATAATCTTTCCTTCGCTGCCGATCACAAGAACAGCATCAGAAATACCCGCCCAGGCGCGTTGAAATTTTTGCAAGTCAACTTCAACCAATATCACACCGATGGGCTGGTTTTGAAACTCAACCTGACGAGAATAGAAAAACCCAGTTTCGCCAGTGTCTTTTTCGGCCACGGAAAAAACCGTTATATTTGATTTCAGCGCATCGAGAAAACAAATTTGATCATTGTGCCGCTTACCCAGATTATTGCGATCAGTTGATGCAACAGTGCGCCCTTCCCCATCCAATAGCATTAAAGAAGCCGCGCCGATTTCTTCAACAAAACTCATTAAGCGTTGGGTTGATTGTGAAAAGTCAGCTGAGTTCAAAGCACCAATAAGTTCAGGGTCACGCGACAGCAGTTGCGGCACAATAGAATTACGCTGCAACTCACTTAGAATATTACCCCCATAAAGCGCCAAACGCAGTTCGGCCTTATTTTGGGTCGATTGGGTGAAACGGTCGGTTAAGATGGTATTGGTCAGCCATAGCGTCGCCCCCGCCAAGACAAAAAGCACAGCCAAAATCACCCGGACCTGCCAAGGAAACGAGCGGAGAGGTTGGGGCGGCACCTCAGTGGATTCGGTAGATTCACTGGTCATCTTAAGCCAGTATATACCTTAGTTTTCCAAAGCTGTCAGGTGTTCGCCATCTGTTCGAGCAAACTGGCAAAAAACGGCTGACCATCCGTGCTGGGGTGCGCTGGATCAACAGCGCGCTCAGGATGCGGCATCATCCCAAGAACACGGCGGTTTTCGGACAATACACCGGCGATGTTATCAACCGAGCCATTTGGATTAGCATCATAGCGAAAGGCAATTCTGTGCTGATCTTGCAAGGCTGCCAAATCATCGGGGCTCAGGTTGTAATTGCCGTCGTGATGGGCGATCGGAATGCTGATCACCTGATCTTTGACGTAGCCACTGGTAAAGGCACTTTCGGTGGTTTCGACACGAAGACCGACTGATTTGCAAACAAATTTCAGCCCAGCATTGCGCATCAATGCCCCGGGCAACAAGCCGGTTTCAGTGAGAATTTGAAACCCGTTGCACACCCCAAGCACAAAACCGCCACGATTGGCAAAATCAATCACTGAGCGGCAAATTGGTGAGCGGCCTGCGATGGCCCCGCAGCGTAGATAGTCACCGAAAGAAAACCCGCCGGGAATGGCCACAACATCCAATCCTTCGGGAAGATTGGTATCTTTGTGCCACACCATTGTGACATCGGCGCCAGCTGTGCGCAGCGCAACCGCCATATCGCGATCACAGTTTGAACCGGGAAAAACAAGAACAGCGGCACGCATCACGAAATCTCGACCGAATAGCTTTCGATTACCGTGTTGGCCAATAGTTTTTCGCACATCGCATCCACATCTTTTCTGGCTTTTTCAGGATCAGTTTCGCTCAGATCCAATTCAATGACCTTGCCCTGCCGAACCCCTTCCACGGTATCATAGCCGAGTGCGCCAAGCGCATGGCGAACAGCTTCGCCTTGTGGATCCAGAACACCGGGTTTTAACATCACGTGCACACGGGCTTTCATCGGCTACCTTTCTTTTTTTCCTGTTGCGCAAAAGCGCTTAGCTAATCAATGTGGGTTTGCTCACGGCCGGGTTGTTTTTTGCCAAAACCCCAAGCCGCTGAGCCACTTCTGTATAGGCATCTGTCAAACTGCCCAGATCTCTTCTAAAAACATCTTTATCCAGTTTTTGCCCGGTTTCGATATCCCACAAACGGCAACTGTCCGGGCTGATTTCATCGGCCACCAAAAGACGCTGGAAATCGCCATCATACACCCGACCGATTTCAATCTTGAAATCGACAAGCCGAATACCGACACCCAGCATCAGGCCCGATAGAAAATCATTTACCCGCAGTGCAAGGCTCAAAATGTCATCCATGTCCTGCTGTGTTGCCCAGCCAAAAGCTGCAATATGCTCTTCGGTGACCAAAGGGTCCCCCAAGGCGTCGTCTTTATAGCAATATTCAACAATGGGCCGCGGCAACCGCATACCTTCTTCAAGCCCTAAGCGTTTACAAATTGTCCCTGCAGCAAAATTGCGCACAATCACTTCAAGCGGTATGATTTCGCAATTGCGGATCAGTTGCTCACGCATATTGATCCGCTTTAAAAAATGTGTCGGAACCCCAATTTCGTTCAACCCGTTCATGAAAAATTCAGACAGCCGATTGTTCAAAACACCCTTGCCATCGATGATATCTTTTTTCTCGGCATTAAATGCG
>CABXKH010000069.1 GCA_902512685.1 Paracoccaceae bacterium
CCACTGCGCACTTTACCAACGCCGCATTCGACGGGGCCAAAGTATGCTTATCCAGCCGCACATTGTCTTCCAGACCCGTTCGCACATGTCCACCCGCAGCAATACACCATTCGTTTAATTTAATCTGCTGGGCGCCAATACCAGCGCCGCACCAATCGGCATCCGGAAGCAGTCGCTCAACGGTTTTAACATAATAATCGAACACATCCTTATCCGCTGGCATCGCGTTTTTAACCCCCATGACAAACTGTACATAGAGGCGGCCTGGGATATGCCCTTCGCGGTTCATTTTTGCGGCATGATGAATATGCGACAGATCAAAAGCTTCTATTTCCGGCTTGATTTTATATTGCCGCATTTCGCCGGCGAGCCAATCCACCAAATCTGGCGGGTTTTCATAGACGCGGGTGGGAAAGTTATTTGAGCCAACTGTCAAAGACGCCATATCTGGGCACAGGGGCAGCATTCCACCGCGTTCGGCCCCAGCGCCGGAACGCCCGCCAGTGGACAGTTGGATAATCATGCCAGGGCAAAACTGTTTTATCCCCTCCATTAAACGGGCAAATAGCTCGGGGTCAGATGTTGGCGATTGGTCAGGGTTGCGCACATGGCAATGGGCGATCGAAGCCCCCGCTTCAAAAGAGGCATGGATGCTTTCAACTTGCTCGGACACAGAAATGGGTAGAGCAGGATTATCCGCCTTAGTCGCAACCGAGCCGGTGATAGCGACACAAATGATACAGGGTTTCGTCATTCTATGGCCTTTCCGAACCTGCTAGGTGCACTGGGTAAGTTCAACCGCTTTGACCCTGTGCGAACCTCAGCCCTGAATGCCACAGCCCATAGGCTATACTAAACCCCGTCTCTGTCGTCTTTGGGCATAACCGCAGTCAAGTGACTAGCCGTTTAATGGGTCCAAACTGTGCGTCGATCAGTGGCAAAATTTTCGCCATATCCACGCTGACGGATATTCACTTTCCGCTTCTTGGGCTCAATAACATCTGCAGTGATATTATGGTCTTTGGCATACTCTAACGCAGCATCCTTGCTTTCAAATTGCAACGTCACCTGAGACTGCATATCATTGCTTGACGTCCAACCCATAAGCGGGTCCACTTCGCGAGCAGAGTCTGGCGCGTATTCCAGCACCCATACGCGAGTTTTTGCGGTCCCTGACGACATTGCCGTTTTGGCAGGTTGGTAGATACGTGCACGCATTGCCTTAGTCCTCTTATTACTCTGGTATATGCTAGATTTATTCCCCATAAACAAGGGTAAGTTCACAAGTAAAAAGAATCATTTCTTCGGTGAAATTGGAAAATTTTTATTTTCAAATCAAATAATACTGAAGCCTTTGACCTATTAAAAAATATTTCTAGGTTTAGTGGGTAGATAGGAATGTAAATAATGGTACAAAACAGTCTGGGACATGAAACCGGCGATGTAAGGTCACGGCCCAAACTTGAAGGCGGCAAGGCTTTTAGGATGCAGACTGAATTTTCCCCAGCCGGGGATCAGCCCACCGCTATCGCTGAATTGAAAACCGGAATTATTGACGGAGAGCAAGACCAAGTGCTTTTGGGCGCAACCGGCACCGGCAAAACTTTTACCATGGCAAAAGTGATCGAGGAAACCCAAAAGCCAGCGATCATTATGGCCCCAAATAAGACCCTAGCAGCGCAGCTTTATGGTGAGTTTAAAGGGTTTTTCCCCGACAACGCCGTGGAATATTTCGTCAGCTATTACGACTATTATCAGCCCGAAGCCTATGTGCCGCGCTCCGACACCTATATTGAAAAAGAAAGCCAGATCAACGAACAAATCGACCGAATGCGCCACTCAGCGACGCGCGCTTTGCTTGAACGGGACGACGTGATTATCATTGCTTCTGTCTCTTGCATCTATGGCATTGGCTCGGTGGAAACCTACGGCGCTATGACCCAAGACCTAAAGGCCGGCGAAAGCTATAATCAACGGCAGGTCATGGCGGATTTGGTGGCCCAGCAATACCGCCGCAATGATCAGGCTTTTCAGCGCGGTTCGTTTCGCGTGCGCGGCGATAGTTTAGAGATTTTTCCAGCGCATCTAGAGGATCGGGCTTGGCGGCTGTCATTTTTTGGTGATGAGCTGGAGTCAATTGTAGAATTTGACCCACTGACAGGCGAAAAAACCGATAGCTTTGAACAGATTAGAATCTACGCCAATTCGCATTATGTCACCCCAAAGCCCACCATTCAGCAGGCCATCATCAATATCAAAGACGAGCTGCGCAAACGCTTGGATCAATTGGTCAGTGAAGGCAAATTGCTCGAAGCACAACGTTTAGAGCAGCGCACCAATTTTGATCTTGAAATGCTTGAGGCAACCGGCGTTTGTAGCGGGATTGAAAATTATTCGCGGTATCTAACAGGCCGTGCACCGGGTGAGCCGCCGCCCACATTGTTCGAATTTATCCCCGACAACGCAATTGTGTTTGCCGATGAAAGCCATGTCAGCGTGCCGCAGATTGGCGCGATGTACAAAGGCGATTATCGGCGTAAGTTTACCCTTGCCGAGCATGGGTTTCGCTTGCCCTCCTGTATGGACAACAGACCACTTAAGTTTGAAGAGTGGAATGCCATGCGGCCGCAAACAGTCTATGTTTCAGCCACCCCCTCAAATTGGGAAATCGAGCGCACGGGGGGCGTTTTCGCCGAACAGGTTATCCGGCCCACCGGACTTTTGGATCCCGAGGTTGAAATCCGCCCAGTAGAAATGCAGGTGGATGATCTGCTGGATGAAATCCGCAAAGTCGCTGCTGATGGGTATCGCACCTTGGTGACGACCTTGACCAAACGCATGGCCGAGGATCTAACCGAGTATCTGCATGAACAAGGTATTCGCGTACGTTATATGCACTCGGATATCGACACGATTGAGCGGATCGAAATTTTGCGGGATCTACGCCTTGGGGCCTTTGATGTGCTGATCGGCATTAACCTATTGCGCGAAGGTTTGGATATTCCTGAATGCGGTCTGGTTGCCATTCTGGATGCGGATAAAGAAGGATTTCTGCGTTCTGAGACATCCTTGGTGCAAACCATTGGCCGCGCAGCGCGGAATGTGGATGGGCGGGTGATCATGTATGCAGACCGGATAACAGGTTCGATGGAGCGCGCCCTTTCGGAAACCAATCGCCGTCGCGCCAAGCAAAAGGCCTATAATCTAGAGCATGACATCACGCCGGAAACAGTGCAGAAAAATGTAGAGGATATCCTCGCCGGTCTTTATAAAGGCGACACCGATCAATCGCGCGTCACCGCCCAGATCGATAAACCGATGGCTGGGGCAAATCTGCAGGCGGTTCTTGAAGGGCTGCGCACCGATATGCGCAAAGCGGCTGAAAACCTTGAATTTGAAGAAGCCGCGCGGCTGCGCGATGAAGTCAAACGGCTCGAAGCGGTCGATCTGGCCGTTTCCGATGACCCGCTTGCGCGCCAATCCGCTATAGAGGCGGTTAGCGAAGGAAAAAGCCGCAGCAAAGGCCGCTCGACCGCAGGGCGCGGCGGCACCCGTACCTATCGCGGCAAGTCACAAAAGAAATTTTAAGACCCGCACATTTGATCTTGATATTTTGAATGATTTTTCAGTTTGAACCTTATCCTAAGACCATACAGGCAACTATTTATTAGGAGCATATACTATGACACCACAGCGCGTAACGCTGATCACACTCGGCGTAAAAAGTTTGAACCAATCAAAGCAATTTTATGAGGCCATTGGGTGGACGGCGCATCGCCGTTCGCAAGACAGCATTGTCTTTTTCCAAATGAACGGGTTGGTTTTGGGACTTTTTGGGCTTGAGGCGCTGGCCGATGACCAAGGGCGACCTGGGGCTAAACTTGGAACTGGAGCGATGAGCCTTGCTATTAATTACGAAACGACAGAAGCGGTTGATCATGCCTTTTCAACTGCGATCAACGCAGGCGCCAAAGGGCTGAAACAGCCACAAAAGGTGTTTTGGGGCGGTTATTCGGGCTACTACGCCGATCCAGATGATCATGTTTGGGAAATTGCAATGAACCCGTTTTGGCCATTGCAGTCAGATGGCGGGCTAACCTTGCCGGATGAAGACATCTAATTGCCGTCGTAGCCAACCATATGCTGCTCACCGCGTTCCCGCGCCAGATGAATTTGCTTTTGCCGTTCGCGAAAGCGATCTTTGTCCTCTGCCGTGGTTTCATCGGCACATTGGTGACAGGCAACACCGTGTTCGTATTGTGTGTTTTCTTTATCAGCGGGTAATATTGGGCGGCGGCAGGCATAGCAGAGCTGATGCGGACCTTCCTTTAGTCCGTGTCCGACCGAGACCCGCGCATCAAAAACGAAACACTCGCCATCCCATTTGCTATCAGCCTCTGGGACGTCTTCTAGATACTTTAGGATACCGCCTTTAAGGTGATAGACATCTTCAACACCTTGGCTCAGCAGATAGTTGGTCGATTTCTCACAGCGAATGCCGCCAGTGCAAAACATCGCAATGCGTTTGTTGTGAAACCGATCTTTGTTGTCTTCCCACCATTTTGGAAATTCGCGAAAAGATTTTGTGTCTGGGTCTATGGCCCCCTCAAAGGTGCCAATCCCAACCTCGTAATCATTACGGGTGTCGATGACGGCAACATCGGGCGCTAAGATTAACTCGTTCCAGTCTTGTGCTTCAACATAATGCCCGACCCGTGCCTTTGGGTCCACATCGGGTTGTCCCATAGTCACGATTTCTTTTTTAAGCTTTACTTTCATCCGCGGAAATGGCGGCAGGCTGGCGGTGCTTTCCTTATGTTCCAGATCAGCACAGCCCGGTATACTTCGCAAATGTGCAAGAATAGCATCAATTCCATCCCGCGAGCCGGATATCGTGCCATTAATGCCCTCTTTGGCAATCAATAGCGAACCGTAAATACCTAGGGATTCGCATTTTGTCTGTAACGGTCCCTGCAGTGCAGCGGGGTCCTCAAACCGCGTAAAATGATAAAGTGCAGCAATTGTAAACATAGTTTCGGGCTTACGCTGAAACTTGGCGCAATTGCAAGCGCAAGGCATTTCGTTTAGAGGAGCGGGCGCATTTGTCGCCCCTCGATAATCATCGGCACCAAAGGTCGGCCATACCCAGCGCCGCCATCAAGATTAATCCGGTTACCGTAATGGGTTGGGCTATCAATAGCCGTATGTCCATGGATGATAAGATGGGAATGAAGGTCCTGATGCGCGTGAAAATCCTCCCTGATCCATAGCAGATCGTCCTCGGATTGCTGATCTAACGGCACACCGGGGCGAATACCTGCATGAACGAAAAGCTTTTCGCTGATCAGATGTTTTATTTTCAGCGATTTCAGAAAATCAACATGGGCTTGCGGCACCTTTTCAACGGCTTCTTTATGGACTTCGAAAAGCCGACGTCTTTCATCTATTTCGATCCCGTATGAGGCCATCGTTTCACGCCCGCCAAGGCGGCCGTGAAACCAGTGCATCCCGACCAAAAGATGTGGGTCATGACGCGGCGGACTTTCCATAAACCATTCAAACATCCGGTCGTGATTGCCTTTTAGGATGGTAAAATTCCGCCCCGCTTCGCAGAGTGAGATGATCAATTCAATCACCCGCCGGCTGTCAGCACCGCGATCTACAAGATCACCAATAAACACAACAGCCGCATCCTTGCCGCCATCTTTTTCGATCGCGATAAGCGCTGCCTCAAGCTGGGACAATTGGCCATGGACATCACCCACAGCATAGATGGGGTAACATAGATCAGGCATTAAAAAGTCACTTTCTTCAAAACTTGGGGCCTTTGGCTCTGCAATTGCAAACGAGTACCATCTTGGTTCTTTTATACCTTATCGAACCAGGTCGTGTAAGCGCCAAAAAAAGCTCGCCTATTACCCTATTTAGTGTATTTACTTACCAGAGCTCTCTTTATAAGTTTAACGCAGTATATTCAGTCCACGTATTGGGCGCGATTTATTTTTTTGATATTTTTAAGGTATAGACATGATATTTTGGCCAATTTTTGGATTATTTGTGATTGCAGCTGGATATGTTATCCGCAACAACTTCGATTTCCCCGACAACAAAAACCTTGACGGCATGGTTAATATGGTCGGTTGGGGCGTCAAGGTTGCTGGGCTGCTACTTTTTATAATTTCTACATTCAACGGCATGTTTTTTTATGCTGAACCCGACTTTAAATATCATGTCCGCACAATTTTGGGCGAAGAAAAAATGGTCGCTGATACAGGGTACAACATGCACCTGTTTGGGCGCTATAATGCATGGAAAAATGCAATGTCGGTGCAGGCCATAAAGGGTGGACAAGGCGATATCCGCGCAGAAACCGAAGGCGTCACCACAAGTGCCAACTTGCCACCAAAATCGCTGGTTTTTCTTGATCAGGTGGATGCGGTCGTCTCTGCCACAGCGCGCTTTGAGCTGCCGTCTGACGAAGAAGGTTTTTTGACGATGGCACGACTTTACCGGTCGCCAGAAAACCTGCTGCGCACAGAGCTTGTTCCCGCCTTTGAAGAAACGCTAGGTGCAAATGCAGCACTAATGTCAGCAGAAGATTATTTTCAGGGTGGCAAGACCGAATTTAACAACGAGTTCGAGCGGCAATTGGCCGATGGTATTTATCTGGTCAGACGGATTGAGAAACGCGTCAAAGTCGAAAGCGGTCGCGCCGGAACCGCAAATGTGGCGCTTGGCGAAAATCAAGAACAGTTTGGCGATGAATTTAAAACCGTCTTTCTTGTTGAAAAACTGCTTGATGAAACCGGACAGCCAAAGCGCAAAAGACAAGCCTTTGAAAAATTTGGCATCAGTGTGACCTCGGCCCGGGTGACAGATGTTCGGCCCAATATCAAGTTTCAGGAACGTATGGGACTGCGCCAGCAAGCGGCCGCCGATCGTGCCATTGCCCGCGAGCAAAGGGTGCAAGAAGAAGAGCAGCGCCTGCTGGCGATCACCCGCGGCGAACGCGAAGTGGCCGAGCGTCAGGCTGCAGCCAAAGTTGAACAAATCCAAAAAACAACTGATGCGGAAACCGAAAAACAACTTGCAATCACGGCAGCTGAACGGGAACGGGAATCTGCGCGTATCAGACAAGAGCGCGCGCAGATCCTTCTGGACACAGCCCGCATTGATGCGCAAGCAAAACAAGTCAGCGCAGATGCCGCTGCCTATGAAAAAACCGCCATCCTTGAGGCGGACAATGCGCTTGCACAGAAATTAGCAGCCTATGTCGAAGTTCAAAAAGTATGGGCCGAGGCCTTTGCCAATCGTAAAGTGCCCACAACGGTTTTTGGCGCACCTGAAGGCGGGGTTGGAACCGATGGTGACATCAACCGCTTTATTGATTTGCTGACCATGCAGGCGGCAAAAGGACTTGCGGTTGATCCCTCAATAGCACGCAAGTCATCTGAGTGATGGAATAGAGATTGAATAGGATCGCCGTTTTGGATTGATGCCTGTGCCATACAGACAGTCATTTTTTCAATAGTGAAAGCCGAAAAAAAAGGGCCCCTGTTAAGAAACAAAGGGCCTTTTTCACATCTTTGGGCAATGAATGCGCTAGCTTACATCAAAAGACAATGGCTTGACCTGTTTGAACAGACCGGTTTGAGCCAGTTGCTCAATCACCTGCTCTTTGATCGGATGATCAACATAAAGCAGCGCTATTGCCTCGGCGCCGGCGGCGGCGCGGCCTAGGGTAAAGTTTGCGATATTAACCCCATTTTCGCCCATCGTCTGACCCAAGGTGCCGATAATGCCGGGGACATCTTCGTTAGTGGTATAGAGCATATGCGCGCCAATCTCGGCATCAATGTTGATGCCTTTGATCTGGATAAACCGCGGCTTTCCATCGCTAAAGACAGTGCCCGCAATGGAACGCTCGCGCTCGTCTGTGACAACGGTCACTTTGATATAACCATCAAATGCGCCGGATTTGTCCTGATTGGTGGTGCTAATCTGAATACCGCGTTCTTTGGCGATGAACGGCGCGCTGACCATATTTACATCGGGGTTGGCTTTTTTCATGATCCCGGCGATTACCGAGCAATTCAAAGCCTCAAGATTCATTTCGGACACCGACCCATCATAAAGAATGTTAATCGCACTGACCGGCTCGTCCGTCATTTGGCCGATAAAGCTGCCCAGATGTCCAGAAAGCTCAAGCCAAGGCCCCATAACCTTGGCCTCTTCTGCCGTAACCGATGGCATGTTCAACGCATTGGTCACCGCCCTGGTCAGAAGGTAATCAGACATCTGTTCAGCCACCTGCAAAGCGACATTTTCCTGTGCCTCAGTGGTGGCGGCCCCCAAATGTGGGGTACATACCACATTTGGCAGATCAAAGAGCGGATTTTCCAACGCCGGCTCAACCGCGAAAACATCAAAGGCAGCGCCGGCGACATGACCTGATGTCAATGCATCCGCCAGCGCTTCTTCATCCACCAAACCGCCGCGCGCGCAGTTTATAATGCGAACGCCTTTTTTGGTTTTTGCAAGATTTTCACGGCTCAGCACATTTCGGGTTTGATCGGTTAGCGGCACGTGCAGCGTGATAAAATCAGCGCGCGACAAAAGATCATCGAGCTCGACTTTCTCAACGCCCATTTTTTCTGCCTTTTCCGCGCCCAAAAAAGGATCATAGGCCAGCACTTTCATTTTGAGCCCGCGCGCACGATCACAAACGATGCCGCCAATATTACCTGCACCGATGACGCCCAGCGTTTTACCCGTCAGCTCAACGCCCATAAATTTAGATTTTTCCCATTTACCAGAATGAGTAGAAGCGCTGGCCGCAGGGATTTGCCGCGCCACGGCAAACATCATTGCAATCGCGTGCTCAGCCGTGGTGATCATATTGCCAAACGGTGTGTTCATCACAATCACACCGTTTTTGCTTGCTGCGTCGCGGTCGATATTGTCGACCCCAATGCCGGCACGGCCAATAACCCTAAGGTTTGTTGCAGCAGAGAGGATTTTTTCAGTCAACTTAGTGGCTGAGCGAATGGCAAGACCATCATATTTGCCAATGACCTCAAGCAGTTTTTCTTTATCCTTGCCAAGATCGGGTTCAAAATCCACATCAATGCCACGGTCGCGGAAAATCTGGACCGCTGTGGGGGATAATTTATCAGAAACGAGAACTTTGGGGGCCATTTGTGGCGCTCCTTCTTTGGATAGTTGTTCAAAAAATGGGGAATTAGGCCGCTTGGGTTTGGGCGGTCAGCTCGCTCTCAAAAGCCCAGTCGAGCCAGGGCAACATTGCGGCGATATCTGCAGTTTCCACCGTTGCGCCGCACCAGATGCGAAGCCCGGCCGGGGCGTCGCGGTAGGCACCGATGTCATAGGCGGCATCCGCTGCATCAAGCCGCTTTGCCACGGCTTTGGCAAATCCTGCCGGATCACTAATTCTTGGGTCTGTGAACTTCAGGCATACTGAGGTATTGGATCTAATCGCAGGATTTTCTGCAAGAAAATCAATCCAGTCTCGGGATTTCACAAAATCTGCAATAGCGCTGGCATTGGCGTTGGCCCGGTCTATCAGACCGTTGAGGCCACCGAGCGAACGGGCCCAGTCGAGAGCAAGCAGATAGTCTTCGACCGCCAGCATCGAGGGGGTATTGATGGTCG
>CABXKH010000070.1 GCA_902512685.1 Paracoccaceae bacterium
CTTGTAATTCAGCGGCGCGATTTTCTACCAGTTCAACTATGTGTTCGATCATTTGGTTATTATCAATGCGGTGATCCTGTTTGCCTGCCCAGTAGACCATACCATGGCCAGCACCACCACCGGTAAACCCAACGTCGGTCATTAAAGCTTCGCCCGGACCGTTTACTACGCAGCCGATGATTGAAAGGCTTATCGGTGCTTTAATATGCGCCAGGCGTTGTTCCAAAATCTCAACAGTTTTGATCACGTCAAATCCTTGTCGCGCGCAGCTTGGACAGGAAATGATATTTACGCCGCGATGGCGCAGTCCTAAGCATTTCAGAATTTCATATCCAACCTTGACCTCTTCCACAGGGTCCGCGGAAAGTGAAACTCTTATAGTATCCCCGATCCCCATCCATAATAAATTCCCAAGTCCTATTGCCGACTTTATTGTTCCAGTTGTTAAGCTACCGGCCTCTGTAATTCCAAGATGGATAGGTGCATCAGTTACGTCAGCTAAGGATTGATAGGCCGCTGAAGCCATAAATACGTCAGAGGCTTTTACACTGATTTTAAACTCATGAAAGTCGTTATCCTGCAAAATACGAATATGGTCTAGGCCGCTTTCAACCATTGCTTCAGGGCAGGGCTCTCGGTATTTTTCCAAAAGATGCTTTTCTAATGAGCCTGCATTCACCCCAATCCGAATAGCGCAGTTATTGTCTTTTGCTGCTCTAATAACCTCTTTAATGCGCTCAGGCGAACCTATGTTGCCGGGGTTTATACGAAGACACGCGGCTCCTGCTGCTGCTGATTCAATTGCCCTTTTGTAGTGAAAATGTATGTCCGCTACTATGGGAACAGGACTTTCGCTTACGATCGTTTTTAGGGCCTTGCTGCTGTTTTGATCTGGTACCGATACTCGAACTATGTCTGCACCTGCATCTGCCGATTTTTGAACTTGCATGACTGTCCTTGACACATCCGTTGTTAATGTGTTGGTCATTGTCTGCACAGAAATGGGGGCATCTCCTCCGATCGGAACAGAGCCGACAAAGATTTTTCTAGAGGATCTTCGATAAATATTTCGCCAGGGTCGCAAATTATTAGATGACATTACACCATTCCAAATTGTTGGCTTGCCGCAATCAGATTAATATGAATTAATCGCTTATTGGTGTGAGTACACGAGGAAGTGTAAAGCTGGAAATATCAGCTTCAGCAACAATCTTTTGTAATTGTGGATCAACCTCGATATCCGCTAACTGATAGGTCTGGGTCAAAGTGTCCACAGAAAGTGGAATTTGTTTTACCACTTTTGCGCCATCACCAGCTGGACCGTAGAGAGATCCATTCACAGCAAAATACAAAGAGCCCGACATGCCAGCGCGTAGTTTAGGAGCTATTTCAGTTTGTGGTAAAATGAACTCTTCTCCAGGATTCATGATGCGTTCATATATAGTGGTTCCATCCGAGGCCTTGACCTGAACCCAAGCGGAACGAATAGCAAATAATGCAAGACTAGGTGGTGCATCTTCTACAACTTTTGGGGCGAAATTTAATGTTGGATTGGCCAATATTTCCGCAAGGCCCAGATTGACTTCGGGTTTGTTGCCTATAAGTGTAGCTGCTGACACGGGCTTGAAATTTCCAATTTGGCTAGGATCAAGCGAGGAAATAGGAGCATCACGCGCCACTAGTATTGGAACTTCAAGGGCTTGTGGGCGGTAAAGACGGTCCAAGTTTTCCAAGAGATCACTTTCTGCATATATTGGATTTGTTGCATCCGCTTCAGGTGCGAGTCCGCCGCCAAGTGGATCTAAGTCGGACAAAACTATGGGAGTATTCTCTGCAGGTGAGACCTGAACCCTTTGTACTTCTTTGATGACGGACCATGCTCCAAATCCAATGGAACTGATTAATGTTATCATAACCAGTGTTGAGCCAATTGCTCTGACATCTAAATAATCTAAGGCAGACTTTTCGGGTGGCATGAATTGTGTTGCTGCCGGAGACAATGTATCCATCTCCGAAGCGAACTTAGAATTGGTCATGTGATACGTTTTTTTTGAGCGTGATTTGGCTGAAAGACCTACTGATGCTGTGAAGCCGCTTTCAGAACAAAACTTATCAAAAACTTCGTCTGGAGACATTCCCAAGTACTTGGCATAAGATTTCACATAGCCAGCAATAAAGCTAGGTGTATCAAAGGCTTCCGGATCGCAATTTTCTATTGCAGATACATAAGAGGCTTTAATTCTCAATTCACGTTGAACATCCAAAAGCGACTTGCCCAGAGTTGCACGTTCACCTCGCATTAGATCACCCAGCGTAAGCTGGTAATCATCAAAACCTTTTAATTCCGTATTATTTTCCTGACTTGAAAAAGTCGGGTTTCGCCTTTTCATATTACTCTTTCGCCTCAGTGCCCCCAATTCCCGCAAAGCCTAAGCCGAATCGGTTTGGCTTTGCTACACAATTAGCCAATTACCATAGGATTAACGGGATTGCACATGAAGACACAATTTAGGCGCTTAATGCGGCACGATTCAGCGCACAATGCGACCAAAGACTATCCATTGCCTGAACCAGGTGATCAATTTCTTTTGGCCCATGTACCGGGGATGGTGTGAATCTTAACCTTTCGGTACCGCGTGGTACTGTGGGATAATTTATTGGCTGGACATAAATTCCAAAGTCACTGAGTAACATATCAGAAAGCTTTTGGGTATGAACAGGATTGCCAACAATCACTGGAACTATATGGCTTTGATGATCAATAATAGGAAGACCAAGTCCCTTAAGCCTAAACTTTAAAATTTTTACGCGTGTTTGATGCAACTCACGCAATTCAGGATTGGTTTTTAGATATGAAACTGAGGCAATTGCTCCCGCAGCAATAGAGGGCGGCAAAGAGGTCGTGAAAATAAAACCAGGTGCATAGGAGCGGATTGCATCACACAATCTGGCACTAGCCGCGATATAGCCACCCATTGTGCCATAAGCTTTTGCTAAGGTTCCATTTATAATATCAATGCGGTGCATTAACCCTTCTTTTTCAGCACAACCTGCTCCACGAGCCCCATACATCCCCACAGCATGGACTTCATCTAAGTAGGTCAAAGCACCAAATTCTTCGGCTAGATCGCATATTTCACGAATCGGCGCGAAATCCCCATCCATCGAATAGATGGACTCAAATGCTATGAGTTTTGGTGATTTAGCATCATCCAAAGACATCAACTCACGAAGGTGATCGATATCGTTATGTCGAAAAATTCTTTTAGCTCCACCATTTCTCCTTATGCCTTCTATCATTGAGGCATGGTTGAGTTCATCAGAATATATAATCAAGCCAGGAAATAATTTCGGCAAAGTGCTGAGTGTTGCATCATTTGCAATATATGCGCTGGTAAACAGCAAAGCACTTTCTTTTGCATGTAAATCAGCCAGTTCAATTTCTAAATTCTTATGAAACCTTGTCGTGCCAGAAATGTTACGAGTTCCCCCAGAGCCAGCACCAGCGCTATCAAGCGCCTCATGCATCGCATCTATTACAATAGGGTTTTGCCCCATGGCCAGGTAATCGTTTCCACACCATACTGTTACTGGCTTTTGCGTCCCATCTGAACGCAGCCATACAGCATTTGGAAAATTTCCTCTCTCTCGCTCAATATCAATGAATGTACGATAACGCCCTTCATCGTGCAAACGGCTTATTGCGCTCTCAAGGTGCAATTCATAGCTCTTTAGTCGATCTTGCATGGCTTATACTTATCTGCTTTTTTTTCGGCTTCCCAAGCGGAATTTAAATTTTCTGTGTTGCCAAAGTTTTCAATTTTTTCTTATTTCTGCATGGATGGCAACTAGACACTCAGGGGACCGTAGTTAAGATGTTCTCTGATTACATTATAGCAGGAGAAATTTATGTCGCTAGCCCCAGTTCTTGCGCAGATTGACGCAGATTTAGATGAATCTGTTGAACGCCTTTTCAATTTGCTGCGAATTCGCTCTATTTCCACCGATCCGCTTTATAAAGAGGATTGTGAAGAAGCTGCTGACTGGCTTGTTAACCAACTTGCCTTATTAGGATCTGATGCGAAAAAATACGCAACATCTGGGCATCCGATGGTGTTGGGAGATGTTTTTCCGAATAATTCAGATGGAAAGTTACACATCCTATTTTACGGACATTATGATGTTCAACCTGTGGACCCAGTTGATTTGTGGGATCGGGATCCTTTCGATCCCGCCATAGAGGCGACCCCAAAGGGTGAAGTTATTCGTGGTAGGGGGGCGTCAGACGATAAGGGTCAGTTAATGACTTTTATAGAAGCTTGCCGAGCCTGGAAATTAGTGCATGGCGATTTTCCTTGTAGAATCACCTTCTTTTTCGAAGGTGAGGAGGAAAGCGGGTCGCCCAGTCTTGTGCCATTCATGCAAGAGCACAAAGAGAAGCTTATAAGCGACGTAGTTTTGATTTGCGACACAGGGTTGTTTCAAAGTGAAACTCCTGCAATTGTCACAAGATTACGCGGTCTGTTGGGAGAAGAAGTGACCGTTACTGGGCCGGATAAAGATCTACATTCTGGTATGTATGGAGGCCCTGCACTAAATCCTATTCGAATATTGAGCAAAGTTTTGGCTAATTTGCATGATGCAGATGGTCGTATTACAGTTCCGGGGTTTTATGAGGGTGTACCCGATTTGCCTGTTGAAATTAGCGATCAATGGGAAGCATTAAAATTTGACCATCAGAACTTTCTTGGCAATGTAGATTTAAGTGTACCGGCAGGTGAGCAGGGATATACACCGCTTGAAATGATCTGGTCTCGTCCGACCTGTGAAATCAATGGGATTATAGGTGGTTACACAGGAGAGGGTTTTAAAACGGTTTTGCCGAGTAAAGCCAGTGCTAAGGTAAGTTTTCGATTGGTAGGAGATCAGGACCCGCACAAAATTAGATCCAGTTTTCGCGAATATATTCGGTCGATGGTGCCCGATGATTGCAAAATAGAATTTATAGCGCACGGTGCTTCGCAAGGGTCTGTCATGTCGACCCAAGCTCCCGAATTTAAAGCGGCGCGTAAAGCCTTGAGTGAGGAATGGCCTAATGAAGCCGCGTTTGTTGGATGTGGAGGATCTATTCCAATTGCTGGGCACTTCCAAAAAATAACCGGAGTTACGCCCATGTTAATTGGGTTTGGTAAAGATGATGATCAATTGCATTCTCCGAATGAAAAATATGATTTGGAAAGCTTTCACAAAGGTATGCGAAGTTGGGCCCGCGTACTTGCCGAGTTAGCGGATTAATTCGGAAAATAGCCGCTTGAACTGGTTTGAAGAAAGCCGCAGAGTTATTCTGCGGTGACAGGAGTAAAAACATTTTTAATGGTTTTAGGAAAGCCGCAGTCCGCGTGCACGAGATGGACATTTTTTGCCGCATTGGCGGGCAGGGGGATCCTGTTCTGCTTTTGCATGGGTTTCCCCAAACCCATGTGATGTGGGCTGAAATCGCGGGATTTTTGGCACAGAGTTTTACTGTAGTATGTGCCGACCTACGGGGTTACGGAGCATCCAGTAAGCCACTCGGTGTAAAGAATTACTCTTTTAGGGAAATGGGAAAAGATCAAATTGCTTTGATGCAATCTCTAGGTTTTGATAGCTTTCACCTTGTCGGTCATGATCGTGGAGGCCGCGTTGCTCATCGAACCGCATAAGACGTTCCGGCAAATATCAAGAGCTTAACACTTATGGATATTGTGCCAACTCACCTTTTACTTGATCAGATTAACAAGGAGGTTGCACGTGCGTATTACCACTGGCTCTTTTTAGCGCAGCCATACCCTTTTCCAGAAACCCTGATTTCATCCGATCCCGACTATTTTTACGAAAGCTGTTTGCTGGGGTGGGGAAGTGCGAACTTAAGTGATTTCCCAATTGAACATCTCAAAGAATATCGAAAATCGTGGCAAAATACTGAAACCGTAAGGGCAATGTGTGATGACTATCGTGCTGCGATCGATTTTGATTTTAAATTCGACGAGTTAGATTTAAACCGCAGCCTTGATGTGCCTTCGCTAATCATGTGGGGGCAAGACGGCGCAATGGACCGAGCTTACAATATGAGCACTGTCTGGAAAGGGCGCCTTGCTAATCTGCAGGCTAAGGCGATGCCTGGTGGCCATTTCTTTCCTGAACTTTCTCCTCAAAAAACGGCGGAAGTTCTAAACTCTTTTTTCGAGTCAATCTCATGATATTTACTGCCAGACATCTGGAAATTATAAAGAATGTCACTTGGAAATTAAATTAGCGCCGCTTTTCAGCCACCATTGCAAGTAGAGCATCTACCGGCACATATCCGCGCAGCATTTCATCTTTTAATACAAATGTTGGGGTTCCGGTAATTTCCAGTATCTGTCCCAAGGCTCGGTTTTGTTGGATAACTGCGATCACTTCTTCTTTGTTCATGCGCTCGAAAATGCTATCTTTATCTAAGTTTAGTGCCGTTGCTATTCGGGCCAATGCGCTGGGCGTTGTATCGCCTTTGAATGATATTAAAATATCATGAGCAGCTTTATAAACCGCGTTCCCGTAAAGCTGTTGAACTGCAATTGCGAATTGTGCGGATGTAATTGATGCCTCGCCCAGTATTGGAAACTCTTTAACTATAAATTTTATATTTCCGTCCAGTGCGAGTAACTCTTCGACTTCACCATGGGCCTTTCGGCAATATCCGCACTTGTAATCTACAAACTCAACCAGTGTGATATCACCGTCAAGGTTGCCGCCAACATAGGAATACCCGTCATCAAAAATTGCTGCGCTATTACTTTTAACCATCTCAAGATCACGTCTGGTTTCTGTTTGAGCCTGTTTTTGTTTTAAAATATCGACCGCTTCATAGATAACCTCTGGGTTGTATAAAAGATATGCTCGTATCTCGGCGCGAAAGGCGGCTCTTTGGTCTTCGGTCATTTTGTTTATATCAAAGGCACCGGCTATTTGAGCGCAAAATATTAGGCATAAAATACTGGCAAAGGCGGTCTTTAGCTGTGTCATGATTTTCCTAGGGTTGCTTTAATTTGATTTCAAGTGATTTGCATTTAAGATGTCTTGAGCTCTTTGCCACGGGGGAGAGCCTTGTGGCAAGAGAGCTTCGGCCTTTTTTGCGTGACGCTGTGCATCCTTTAAAGCGCCTGTAAGGCAAAATCGTTCAGCTGTGATTAAAGCCGCCATTCCTTGGTTTTCCAACTTTGCATAAACCAATGCCAAATCATTTAACAGGTTGATATTTTTAAAATCCATATCCCGGGCTTTTTTGAGCGATTGTAAAGCACTTATATTTTGACCCGCAGCTAATAATGCACGGCCTTGCCCTGCCAGTATAAGGGCCTGATCTGGCGCCATGGAAACGGCTTTTGAATATGCGTCTGCTGCCTGAGAAAACTGTCTGTTTCGCATTAAAAGCTCTGCTTTTAAGTCTTGAAAAATGGGTCATTCGGGCGAAGGGCTTGAGCCTTTTCAATGGCTTTCAGCGCTTGAGGAAGCTTACCTCGGCGGGACAGAGCTATTGCACGTTGCATATGTGAGATATCTTGTGAAACTGCTGTTTTAGATTTTTTTAGTATCTGATCGGGATTTTGTGAAAATGCAGAAATCTTTGCTAAAGCACGGGCATGCCAGTAGCGAGCGTTGGGATCGGGTGTTGTGGGCTCTTGCGCCTGTGCTTGGGCTTTTGCTGATCTTAACCGGTCACGAGATAAAGGATGGGTTCGGGCATAGGGATCTTGCCTGTCCGATGCCAGATATTCTTGTGCTGATAGATAATCAAGAACTTGCAAGGTTCCATTTGCATCAATTCCCAATTTCGAAAAATACCTAAGCGCAGTTTGGTCCGCCGATATTTCTTCGCTTTGCGTATGAGAATTCAAAACACGCTGTGCACTGTTTGACATTCCGATTGCCAATCCGGCTCCCAGCTCTGGGTTTTTATTTGCTCCACCGGTTGCCAAAGCTAAGGCCACTCCAAACCGAACTGCATTTCGCGTAGCCTGTATATTTTGCATGCGTCGGGAAATATGTCCGTTGGCGATATGGGCAACTTCATGGGCAATAACCGATTGCAACATTTCAGGGGAGCGAGTTTTTAGAACCAGGCCCGAGTTCAAAAAAATATGATGTCTGTCAATTACAAAGGCATTGAAAGAATCATCATCTACAAGCATAATTTTGACTTGGTCAGGCCTTAGTCCCGCAACTTGTAAAATGGGGCGCGCAAGTTCAGAAAATGCGTGCTCGATATCCGCGTCTCGCAACAAACTTGTCGCCAGCGCGGGCAACGCAGTCGCAAAAAGTGTGATTAGCATAACAAAAGTTTTGATCATTCGTATTGACGCTGCCGTTAATTCCTTAAAGAACCTGTTTGTAGGACCACTTTGGGATTTGTTTATGAAAAACTCAAGTCGAGGGGCGATTGATCCCTTTATTGTGATGGATGTAATGGAATCAGCTCGGCAAGCCGAGCAGAGTGGCCGCAGCATTATCCATATGGAAGTTGGGCAACCCGGCACACCTGCACCCCAGGGGGCTCTAAATCATTTAAATACTGAATTATTGCGCGACCCTATGGGCTACACGGTGGCGATGGGACTTCCCGAATTGCGTAAAAAAATATCCCATCTTTATGCGGAATGGTATGATTTAGACATCAACCCAAATCGCGTTGTAATCACTCCGGGGTCTTCCGGAGCGTTTATCTTGGCGTTTACAGCTTTGTTTGATGCAGGTGATCGGGTGGGCATTGGTGCCCCCGGATATCCCAGCTACCGGCAAATTCTCAAAGCTCTTGATCTTGTACCAGTGGATATTCAAACCCAAGTGACCAACCGGTTTCAACCCATCGCCAAAGATATTTCTGGCAACCAACTTTCAGGATTTCTAGTTGCGTCACCGGCTAATCCAACAGGCACCATGCTTGACCGAAATTCTCTTGGCTCCTTAATCAAAGCAGCCTCAGATGGCGGTGTATCCTTTATTAGTGATGAGATTTATCATGGGCTGGAATATGAAACCAAAGCAGTGAGTGCATTAGAGCTTACGGATAACTGCTTTGTTATTAATTCGTTTTCTAAGTATTTTTCGATGACTGGGTGGCGTGTTGGATGGATGGTTGTCCCTGAAGCCCATATTCGGCAAGTTGAAAGGTTGGCGCAAAATTTGTTTATCTGCGCTCCGCATGTCAGCCAAGTGCTCGCCTTAGCGGCCATGGACTGCAAAGATGAACTGGCAGAAAATATCAAAGTTTATGAGCAAAATCGAAAACTCATGCTAGAGGGTTTGCCTAAAGCAGGGTTTGATAAAATTTCACCACCAGATGGTGCGTTTTATATTTACGCAGATATCAGCCAGTTTTCTCATGATAGTCTTGGGTTTGCGCGTGAACTTCTTGATAGAGCAGGGGTTGCGGTCACGCCCGGTTTGGATTTTGATCCTAAACGCGGTTCTTCGATGTTGCGGTTTTCCTATGCTCGAAGCACTGATGATATTCGTGAAGGGTTACGCCGAC
>CABXKH010000071.1 GCA_902512685.1 Paracoccaceae bacterium
CGGACCGCCTAAGGCCGCCCGCTTATTGTAACGCAATGGCGGGCATCACTTCATTTTAATGCGACCATCCAGATAGGGCGTATAGGGGCTGTTATTGGCCAAAAACTCTGCTGTTACATCGGCAAGATCAGGGCCGTAATCATAAACATTCATCGCAGAGAGGAACATTTTATACCCGTCCCCACCATTTCTGACATAGTTGTTGGACACAACGCCATAGACCGTGTCTGTGTTCAAATCGCCCCCCCTAATGGTGACATCACTGATACGGCTTCCTACTGGGGCCAAAGCATCAAAGGTATAGATCATACCGGCCACCTGAGGAAACCGCCCTGCCCCCTCTTCGATTTGGCTGGCGCCGTTTTCCAGCGCTTCGAGCAAAGTTGCACCCGTCACTTGGAAGGTTGCAAGCGTATTTTGGAAAGGCAGCACGGTCAGGACTTCGCCCATAGTCACATCGCCTGCATCAATTGAGGCACGAATGCCGCCACCGTTTTGAAGCGCTACATCAATCCCCTGATCCTTTACCCGATCAAGCATTGCATCGGTGATGAGATTTCCCATCGCGCATTCCATTGCGCGGCACGCTTCGCGCACACCGACAATTTCAGTGTTTGCCTGCGCAACAACCAATTTCCGAATTTGCTCAAGCGGTATGGCAGCTTCGGCGATGCGCGTGACAGTTGCGCTATCTTCTGTGACGGCGGCGTCCATGATAAGCGGCTCGCCGGTGGCCGAAACCACTTCGCCCGCATCATTGAATGTCACGTTTAATTCACCCAGAAATTTGCCGTAAGCATATGCAGAAACAATCGCCGTCGACCCAACCATTGTAGGATAAGGACCTTCGGCCCGATCCGAGATATTGGAAAGATATGTATTGGTATGACCGCCCACAATGATATCCACACCGGTGGTTTGCGCAGCAACCTTTATATCAACTCCGTACCCGGAATGTGACAACACTATTATTTTATTCACGCCCATGCTGGTAAGTTTGTCCACTTCACTTTGCACTGCGGCGGTCGGATCAGAAAAAGTCACTTGTGGACCCGGTGAGGACAGCTCATCAGTATCCTGTGGCGTCAATCCGATTAAACCGATCTGTTCGCCGCCTTTTTCAATAATGGCTGATTTGGCCAAGGCATCTGCCAAAAATTTCTCGTTGCTGACATCGGCATTCGACATCAGTACAGCAAAATTCACAGCATCCATGAAACCGCGCAAAACCTCTGGTCCGTCATCAAATTCATGGTTTCCAACGGTCATTGCGTCATAGCCGAGCTTGTTCATCATTTCGGCGGTCAGCTTGCCTTTGTAATAAGTATAAAACAAAGTGCCTTGGAATTGGTCACCCCCATCTACAAGAATGTTGTTTGGTGAACGTTCGCGCGCGGCCTCAACCGCGGTGACCAACCGTGCAGCCCCCCCAAAACACTTGCCTTCCGCGTTATTTTCCGCACTGCACCCGCTGTCATATTTGCTAATGGATTCGAAACGCGCGTGAAAATCATTGGTATGCAAAACTGTGAGTGTGTAATCAGCAAGCGCCGGTCCCGCGCAAAAAAGCATCAAAGATGCGGCCATCATTGATCTAAAAGTCATGTCATATCCCCTAATAAAAATGAAAGAAAAGGCAAAAACAGCCCTTTTAAATTTGAAAAATGGTAAACAAAACAAAAAATAAAAGCGTCACTTGACCAAGTTTACTCGGAAGGGCATCACTGCGCTATGGAAATTTATAAAATTCTGCTTTCCTCGCAATGGAGCCAGCTTCAGGATCACGGGCAGACACCGGGTGCGCCTATTGATATCCAAGATGGGTTTGTACATTTTTCAACAGCTGCGCAGCTGCGCGAAACGGCGGCAAAACATTTCGCAGACCAGCCCGGGCTTGAGCTTTTGGCCTGTGATGGCGCAGCCATGGGGGAGGCCCTGCGGTGGGAGCCGTCGCGCGGCGGTGCGCTTTTTCCGCATCTTTACCGCGCGCTGTCTTTGCATGATGTGCTATGGCATAAAGCTTTGCCACTTGGGCCAGACGGCCATCAATTTCCAGCAGATCTGACATGAAACTGCGCGAAAAAATTGCCCAAATTGCGCTGCACCGGATGGACCCGGAAACCGCACATGGGCTTGCCATCAAAGGATTGCAACTGGGACTGGCGCCGAAAATCACGCCGCCCACGTCGTTTCGGTTGCGCACCCGCATCGGCGCGCTTGAGCTGCCAAACCCCGTTGGGCTTGCGGCAGGATTTGACAAAAATGCACAGGCGCTTGGCGGTCTTTTAGCCGCTGGATTTGGATTTATCGAGGTTGGCGCTGCAACGCCATTTCCGCAGCCTGGCAATCCCAAGCCGCGGCTGTTCCGGCTGGCTGAGGATTGCGCCGCGATCAACCGTTTTGGGTTTAACAATGATGGTATGGAGCGTATTGCAGCGCGCTTGGAAAAACGTCCTAAAAACGGCTTTATTGGATTGAATCTTGGGGCCAATAAAACCAGCCCAGACCGCGCAGCGGATTTTGCCAAAGTGCTGTCGTGTTGCGGCGCGCATATTGATTTTGCCACGGTCAATGTCAGCAGTCCAAACACTGAAAAGCTGCGCGATCTTCAAGGTAAAGCGGCACTTTCTGCTCTGCTTGAGGGGGTCGTTGAGGCGCGCGATGCGCTGGCGCGGCCAATCCCGATCTTTTTGAAAATCGCACCCGATCTGAACGCATCTGAGCTAAACGATATAGCCGAGGTCGCAATTGCACTAAAAATTGATGCGGTGATCGCCACCAATACCACCCTGTGCCGCGATGAGCTGCGCAGCCCTCACCGCGATGAGGCCGGCGGGCTATCCGGCGCACCGCTGTTTGAGAAATCAACCCGCGTGCTGGCCCAGCTTTCACAGCTTATGGGGCCGAAAGTACCCTTGATCGGGGTTGGCGGCGTCCGCTCAGGCGCCGATGCCTATGCAAAAATTCGCGCCGGGGCCAGTGCCGTACAACTTTACACCGGTCTGGTTTTCGGTGGGGTTTCCTTAGCGGCACAAATTGCCCAAGACCTTGACCTTCTGCTTGCAAAAGACGGTTTTGGCAGCATTGCACAAGCTATAGGTAGCGACAGGGATGCATGGCTATGAATGTGGAAATCTGGCACAATCCGCGGTGTTCAAAATCACGTGAAACTTTGGCATTGTTAAAAGAGCACAACATTGACGTCACCGTTGTGCTTTACCTGCAAGCGCCGCCCTCACGGGCGCAATTAGAGCATGCGCAGCGCCTGCTAAAGAGGCCACTGCTTGCCATGGTGCGCAGTAAAGACCCTTTATTTCACAAACTGGGACTGAACAAAAACAGCCCAAACGCGCAGCTGTTTGATGCATTGGAAAATAATCCCTCCCTGATTGAACGGCCAATAGTTCTAACCGATAGAGCCGCTGCGATCGGACGTCCCCCTGAAGCAGTATTGACGCTTCTATCGGTGCCAATGCACCGCTCTTAGCAAAAAACGCCGCTGCGCTGGCTTAACCCCTATCCGCCGCCGCTTCCAGCGCCGGGTAGCGCAGCCCAAGAGTTGCGCCGCGCGCAATCAACGAGACAAGCAAAGCGATCCATAGCCCATGCATGGCCAAAAGCGGCAACAGCGCAAGCAGGCAGAGGATATATATTGCGAGGCTAACCGCCATCATATCGCGCATCACGGCGGTTTGGGTCGCCCCCAAAAACACCCCGTCAAGCATGAAAGCGGGCAAACTCAGCACGGCGCCCCCTATCAGATAAGGAAGATAGCGTTGGGCCTCTAGTTGTACATCGGGTGCTTTTGTCATCATAATAATAAGAGCATCTCCGCCTATGGCGATACCTGCAGCAAGAATGAAAACCATACCCACCCCCCATTGCGTGCATTTGACCACGCTTTGTCGAAGGGCATCACGGTTTTTACCCCCGACAGCCTGGCCAACCAAGGTTTCAATCGCAAAAGCAAACCCATCCAGCGCAAAGGAAGCCAGAATAAAAAACTGCATCAACACCTGGGTTGCCGCAAGAGAAACATCACCGTACCGCGCGGCGACAAAAGTGAACGAGACGAAAATTATTTCCAGCATCAAGGTCCGCAGTAAAATATCTCGGTTGACCGTCAGCATGTGCAGCAATCGGACGCGGTTAAGAACACTGTCCCACGCCCGGCAAGCCGGCGCCATCAGTGTGGCGCGGCAAAACCACAAGCCCAATCCCAAACCAGAGATTTCCGCCAGTACAGTGGCCATAGCCACGCCTGATGCCCCCCAGCCAAGACCTAGCACAAACCATAAATCCAAAACAATGTTGAGCCCGTTCATCCATAGCTGAAGATAGAGCACCTCTCTGGTGCGCTCTTGCCCAACCAACCACCCGACCAAACCCAAGACCGCAATCGCGGCAGGCGCGCTGTAAATGCGAATACGCAAATAGTCCCGGGCCATGGATTCGACTGCCTCAGAGGCTGGCGAGACCTGAAATGCCGCCCAGAACAAAGGCACCTGAAGCACAAATATCAGCCCGCCTGACAGACCTGAAAAAAGCAAAACCCGGCTGAGAAGGGCAGCCACCTCAGCGCGGTTTCCAGCGCCAACCGCCTGTGAGGTTAGCCCCGTTGTCCCCATTCGCAAAAACCCGAAGAGCCAATACAAGGTGGTCAGAATCAAAGCGCCGATGGCCACCGCCCCGATGGGAACGGGGGATTTGATTTGGCCCACAACACCAGTATCAACCAACCCAAGAAGGGGCACGGTAATATTGGCCAGCAAAATCGGAACAGCTATTTTGAGAACACGCGAATGGGTGATCTGCCTGCCCGCCTCCGATGTCATGCCTTAACGTCGCTGTCCGGCATCAGAAAATGTCCTGTAGCTTGTGCAAAAATCCGGCTTCGGTTGTCTTGCCATGCCTCGACATACACCGATGCATAGCGCCGCCCCGAGCGGTTGACGCGCGCGCGCGCATAGGCATCGCGCGGCAATCCAGATCGTAAATAATCCACTGAAAAATCAATTGTCTTGGGGATTTTAATCAAATCACCCTGCGCGATGGCTTCGGGCGTTAAGGTGCCGGTTTCAACGCTTTTCCATAGCCCGGTCCATCCAAGTTCGATCACCGCCGCCACTTCAAGAAACGCCGCCGTTGCGCCGCCGTGCAGCGCTGGCAGCATCGGATTTCCCACCAATTTTTCGTGATAGGGCATCACCGCGGTCAACTCATCTCCGCGGCGGTCAAACTGAATGCCAAGAAACTGAATATAGGGGATCGACGCCAGCAACGCGGCCAAGGCCGCATCACGGCGCTGTTTGACCACTTGGACCGGTTCAGGGCGCTTTGTCGCCATCTTCAGGCCCCCGTCACAAAAGCGCCAGCGGCAGTGGCGACAGGTTTATCATCATTGTCATCAAGCGCTACCGCGCGCACAAATGCAACGTTGCGGGTCACATTATAACAGGTGGCTTTGGCCCTGATATTTTGACCCGGCGTGGCGGGGCGCATGTAATCAACCCGCAAATCAATGGTCGCGGTCAGACCCTTTTGGTCCGGATGGCTCATCACAGCAGCGCCGCAACATCCGTCGAGCAGCGCAAAGACCGCGCCGCCGTGAATCACGCCTGTTGCAGGGTCGCCAATAAATTTTTCATTATAGGGCATCTCCATTTCCGCCGTCCCCTGACCGATGTCGTCCAGCCACATGCCAAAGCCCTTGGCATGTGGAATGGCTTCGGAGAATTGTTTTGCCAGTGCGGTTTTATTAATAGCCATTGGGTTCTCTTCTTTTCTGCTGTCCCTTTAAAACCCAAATCAACAAATCCGCAAGCGCGGCGGTTGCCCTTCTGACCGGATCGCCCTAATTTAGGAGTCGGAGAGACAAACAATGCCAGATACTCGCATAACATTCAAAGAAATGTGCGCCACATTCAAGGTGACGCCGCGTACATTGCGATATTATGAATACATTGAGCTGCTACAACCCGAGCGCGAAGGCCGTTCACGATTTTATGGACCACGCGAACTGGCAAGAATGACGTTGATTATGCGGGGCCGCAAATTTGGCTTCCAACTCGAAGAAATGCGCCAATGGCTTTTGATCTATGATCAGGAAGGCACCCAAAAGCAAATGGCCGTTTTTACCAAGATGGCCACAAAAAAGATTGCAGAGCTGGAAGAACAGCAAATTCAATTGGCCCAAACACTTCAAGAGCTTAAGGATATGCGCGCAAAAACTGCAAAGCTCATGAAACCAAGTTGACGTAACGTTTAGCTTACGTCAACGTCAACTTTCACCTATTCAAAGATCAAATTTTTCGAATCATTGAATAGGTTGCGCTCCGATGACTGACACTCCAATGACCATTCGCGAAATGAGCGATGCATTTCAAATCACACCAAGAACCTTGCGGTTTTATGAATCAAAAGAACTTTTGTTTCCCGTTCGTGACGGACAGAAACGTTTATTCACCAAACGTGACCGTGCGCGACTCAAGCTGATATTGCGGGGCAAACGATTCGGATTTTCACTCGAGGAAATTCGCCAGTTGCTTGAAATGTACGACGTGAGCGACCCCGAGCAAACCCAGTTAAAAGAAACCTACGCAATCGCCCAAAAGCACCTTTGCGAGCTGAAATACAAGCGCGATGAAATGGACGAAGTCATCGCCGATTTAGAAGAACAGATCAAATGGGGCGAGCGGATACTGCGCGCCTCAGGATCAACACGAAACGCCGCAGAATAACAATTTAAACGAATAGAGACCACCATGCCAGATTATACTGCCCCAACCAAAGACATGCTATTTATACTTAATGATGTTTTGAAAATTAGCACCCTAGACATTCCCGGATATGACGAACTTGAGGCCAACTTCACCGCTGCTGTGCTGAATGAATGCGGCAAGCTGACCGCTGAGGTGCTGGCCCCGTTAAACGCTGTTGGTGATCTTGAAGGGTGCCGGCTTGAAAATGGCGTGGTGCGCACACCAACCGGGTTCAAAGAGGCTTTTGAGCAGGTCAAAGCCGGCGGCTGGGCCGGGTTGGATTGCGACCCCGAATATGGCGGCCAAAACATGCCCTATATCATGGCCACTGCCGCAAGCGAAATGTTCGGCTCTGCCAATATGGCATTTAGCATGTATCAGGGTCTCACCCATGGGGCCTATTCAGCAATACACGCCCATGGATCAGCGCACCAAAAGGCAACCTATCTGCCCAAAATGGTCAGCTGCGAGTGGACCGGAACAATGAATTTGACCGAACCGCACTGCGGCACAGATCTGGGCTTGATGCGCACCAAGGCAGAGCCGCAAGAAGACGGCAGCTATGCCATCACCGGCCAAAAGATTTTTATTTCCGCCGGTGACCATGACATGGCTGAAAACATCATCCATCTGGTGCTGGCTAAAATTCCGGGCGGGCCAAAAGGGATCAAGGGTGTTTCCTTGTTTATTGTACCAAAATTTATGCTCAATGAAGATGGCAGTCCGGGCCGGCGAAATGATCTTTCCGTGGGCAAACTCGAAGAAAAGATGGGCATTCACGGCAATTCCACCTGTGTGATGAACTATGACGGCGCAACTGGCTATTTGTTGGGCGAGGCGCATAAGGGCATGCGGGCGATGTTTACCATGATGAATGAGGCCCGTCTTGGGGTCGGATTACAAGGCTATGCCCAAGCTGAAGTGGCCTATCAAAATGCGCTGACCTATGCCAAAGACCGACTTCAGGGCCGCGATATCACAGGGGTCAAAAATCCCGATGGTCCCGCCGATCCTTTGATTGTCCACCCCGACATCCGCCGCAACCTGATGGAGCAGAAAAGCTTTATCGAAGGTGCGCGGGCCTTTACCTATTGGGGCGCACATCTGATCGACAGGGCGCACCGCCAAAATGATCAGGACGCAGATGGCTTGGTCAGCCTGCTGACCCCTGTGATCAAAGGCTTTTTAAGCGATAAAGGCTTTGATATGTGCGTTCAGGCGCAGCAAATTTAAAGCGGCCATGGTTATATCGAAGAATGGGGAATGTCACAATTTGCCCGCGATGCGCGTATCGCAATGATCTATGAAGGCGCCAATGGCGTCCAAGCGCTTGATCTTGTTGGCCGCAAACTAACTCAGGATGGCGGCAAACATGTCATGGCCTTTTTCGATTTGGTGCGGAACTTCATCACCGACAGCAAAGATTTGGGAAGCGATTTTGACCGTGACTTTTTGACCCCCCTAAAAGCAGCCAGCAAAAATTTGCAAGAAGCGGTAATGTATTTTGCACAAAATGGCATCAAAACACCAAACAATGCACTGGCTGGATCTTATGACTTTATGCATATGTTCGGCCATGTCTGTCTTGGGCTGATGTGGGCAAAAATGGCCAAGGCCAGCCATAAAGCGCTGCGCAAAGGGGCCGATGACGCTGCGTTTCACAAGACAAAGATTGCCACCGGGCAGTATTATATGGCACGGCAACTGCCAGCAGCCGCTTTGCACCTGACGCGTATTCAATCAAGCGCAGATACAGTGATGGCGCTAGAGGCGGCAAATTTTTAACCCCAAGGGGAAGAAAGGGCGTGCACATGCGATTGCAGCAGTCAAACTGGATGACCGAAGAGCATCAGATGCTCGCTGATATGACCGCCAAGTTTATCACCGAAGAATGGTCACCCCATTTTGAACGCTGGCGCAAACAGAGTGAAATGGATCTCAGCACCTGGAAACAAGCCGGCGAACTGGGCTTGCTGTGCCCCTCAATCCCCGAAGAATACGGCGGCCCGGGCGGTGACTTCGGCCATGAGGCTGCCATTTTAATCGAAGGCAGCCGTGCCAATTTAGCCAGTTGGGGACAGGGCATTCATTCCGGTATCGTGCCGCAGCCGATGATGAGCCTTTCTTGCGGCAGTTGCTGCATCATCTGATAAAATCCTTGACCCTCTTCGCCGCCAAGAATATTTTCTGGGGGGATTTCTATATTGTCAAAAAAGAGCTCGGAGGTATCGGCGGATTTCATTCCGATCTTTTCAAGATTTCGCCCACGGCTAAAGCCATCAGCGCCGTCGGTTTCAACAATTACCAGCGAAACGCCTTTGGCTTTTTCCGCGGGGTTGGTTTTGGCGGCAACCACGATCAGATTGGCATGTTGTCCATTGGTGATAAAAGTCTTTTGCCCGCTCAAACGGTAGGCATTGCCATCGCGTACAGCTTTGGTCTTGATCGATTGAACATCTGACCCAGCCGAGGGCTCGGTCATAGCCAGTGCGCCGACCAATTCGC
>CABXKH010000072.1 GCA_902512685.1 Paracoccaceae bacterium
GCCCGATTACAGCTTGTTAGAAACTTGGAGACCTTTACTTTTCGATATGCTTGAGCGCCGTTTGACGATTTACTGTTCAAATCCGGATCGTCAATCACCGCGCAGCGACGGACTAGTCGTATCGCCTGGTGCCGTGGGCTTTGCATACGCTGATTTAGGCGGCAGCGTTCGTTTTTATGGCAAACCCCACCGGCCTGTTTTCCAAGCATTGGAAAAGGCACTCGGATCTAATCAACTTTTGATGGTCGGGGATAGCCTTGAACATGATATAGCGGGGGCCCAAGATAGTGGTTGGGACAGTGTTCTGGTCCTTGGTGGTCTTTACGCTGCTGATTTTGCGCGGGGAAATCATGAACAGACTCTGGCGCGAGTGGTGGCTGAGAAAGGATGCAATTCCCCAACATATACAATTGAGGCTTTGCAATGAATTACACACAGCCAGACCTTTTAACGCCTGAGTTTCGCAAGCTTTCTGCGCGGCTTGGAAGCGATCGTCTTCAAGTACAAGGACCAGGGGGAAATACCTCCATCAAAGGATCGGATGTGATGTGGATCAAGGCATCAGGGACTGAGTTGGCCAATGCCTTAACCCAAGATATTTTTGTCGCAGTTGATCGCCGCGCCGCAACAAAAGAAGCCCGCAAAGAAGCCGGCGATGGAAGCTGCCAAGCAACAGTGATCGATCCGTCTGTAAAGCTGCGCCCTTCTATTGAGACAACATTTCATGCCGCTCTAGATCATGCGGTTGTTGCGCACACCCATTCCATAGCAACAATTGCGCATGTCATCAGTCCAGAAGGTCGAGAGGCTGCTAAAAAGAAACTGGCAGGACTTCCATTTGTTCTTGTGCCCTACGCCAAACCTGGCCTGCCGCTGACGCAAGAAATTCTTGCTCGGGTTACCCCCGCTACTCAGGTCATCTTGCTTCAAAATCATGGGTTGATATGTGTTGGCGCGACTGTCGCGGAAGTCTCATATCTTCTCGAAGAGGTGGAACAAAGGCTTGCTTTAAAACCCGCTGTGCAAAATTACAAACTTCCGCCAGAAATCGCAGAAGAGGGATTTGAATGGGCAGCTGAGGGCTGGATTGCTCAAGAGATTAAAGCAAGAAAACGTGCCATCGGCGGCAGTTATTATCCCGATCACACTGTTTTTCTAGGGCCTGCTTTGCCCACAAAGAAGACTGAAAACTGGCCTGCCTTTCTACAAGCTGGAACTGGCATTATGCTGCGCAACGAAGCAAGTACCAGTCAGCGAGCCATGTTAAGATGCCTTTCAGATGTCCTATCGCGGGTTCCCGAAAATTGGCAAATTGATCCGATTGGGCCGGCGGCAGAAGCTGAACTATTGAATTGGGATGCAGAAAAATACCGTCAGGCCATGGACGCGCGCGCGTGACGCTCGCGCTTGGAATAGATATTGGGACGTCTGGTATCCGCACGGCTGTGCTGGATGAAAGTGGGACGCTGGTATCGAGCATGCGCGAAGATCATGTACCACAAGATATTGATAGAATTGATTCAGACCTTTGGTGGCAAGCTGTCAAATCATGTCTTAAATCTCAAGTTAAAGCCTTGAAAGGCACGGATCACCATCCCTCCTGTATCACGCGGATTGCAGTGGATGGGACGTCCGGATCAATGGTTCTAACAGATGCCCAACTTCAGCCGATCAGCCGCGCGCTTATGTACAATTCAAAAGGGTTCGATATAGAAGCAAAATTAATTGCCAAATATGCGCCGAAACATCACATTACCCAAGGTGCAAACTCGGCATTGGCGCGCGCAATGCGCCTTACCTCGGAAACAGAGGTAAAAGCCGATCATCTATTGCATCAGGCTGACTTTATTGCTGCAAAACTAACCTGTCAGGCGGGTTTGTCTGATCACAATAATGCTCTTAAAACTGGATATGATCCAGAAAGAGGATGTTGGCCGGACTGGATTGAGGATGTAATTGACCCAAGGGTTCTGCCCAAGGTTCTTGCTGTAGGCACACCTATGGAAAACCTAGATCAAGGGGTGGCCAAGGAAATTGGCCTGACCGCAAATACACTTGTTTGTGCTGGCACAACTGACAGCATCGCTGCATTTCTGGCCGCAGCACCTTTGGAAATGGGGACTGCTGTGACATCGCTTGGCTCAACACTGGCGGTTAAAATGCTTAGCCCCTATAGAATAGATGATCACGAAATTGGACTTTATTCGCATAAGCTTGGTGACGCGTGGCTGGTAGGCGGTGCATCCAATACGGGTGGTGCGGTGCTTTTAGAACACTTCACACCAGAACAAATGATCCAATTGAGCGCTCAGATTGATCCCAGCATATCCACAGGTCTTGATTATTACCCGCTCGTGAAACCAGGAGAGCGCTTTCCGATCAACGATCCTGATTTAGAGCCGCGCATTGCGCCGCGTCCCGGCAACGATGCTATATTCCTGCAAGCTTTGTTGGAAGGTATCGCAAAAATTGAAGCAAAATGTTACCGTGAAGTTGAAGCTCGCACTGGTGTTTACCCAAAAATGATTTTCACTGCAGGCGGAGGAGCCCGCAATAATGTATGGAGCCAAATCCGTGCTCAGGCTTTAAGATGCGCGCCGCTTCGCGCAAAATATTCGGAGGCGGCAATTGGCGCTGCAAAAGTATCGCGTATGGGTGCTGTCAGACAAACCGGTTCAAGCATCAGAAGCCTGAAGGCGTGAATTCTATGAAACGACTAGAGCGCGCCACCCAGTAACAGCAGCATCGCGGTTTAGTTTAAAGTTCATGCGCTTGTATATTTCAGAATAGTGAAAAGCCTTGATGCGTATCAGCATATTATTTAGCCTTGAGGACAGTAGCTTATAGATCAGAGTATTTTTATGCGTACCATTTTGATGATTGTACTGTTTGTTGCCTTTGCTGTTCCTCTGTCAGCACAGGATTTTAATAGGGGCGTTGATGCTTATCGTTCGGGTGATTATACCACCGCCATGAACGAGTGGCGGCCTTTAGCCGAGCAAGGTAACATGGTCGCACAATACGCTCTTGGTGTGATGTACGATTTGGGAGAAGGTGTCGCTAAAGACGCCAAGCAAGCCATTAAGTGGTACAGTCTGGCTGCTGAACAAGGGTATGCGTTAGCGCAATACCCTCTGGGTATTATATACGAAATAGGCGAAGGTGTTTCCCAAGACCCCAAGCAAGCCATTAACTGGTACAGGCGCGCTGCTGAACAAGATTATGCTTTGGCCCAATACGCTCTTGGTGTGATGTACGATAATGGCCTAGGCGCCCGTCAAGACAACGTCTTGGCTCATATGTGGTACAATCTAAGCGCGGCTAATGGGAGTGACTTGGGTGGTAAAAACAGAGAAGTGGTAGTGAAAGAGATGACCCAAGAAGACATCTCCAAAGCTCAATCGATGGCGAGGAAGTGCATGGATAGCGATTACCAAGGCTGTGGGCATTGAGGTGATACGGTAACCACACAGGGTTATGCATAGCTGGGTAGCTAATTACCAGACCTTCTAGAGGCAAGGAGGTTTATTCTGACAGTGCCTCAGATAATGTTCCTGGAGCCTTTTTAGGGCACTGTCAGGAAGCACATTAAATTGAAAAGACATTGTTTCCTTCCCTCATTTAGTACAAATTCTATGAATAACTTGAGGGTTTTGTTATGAAATATATTTTTGCGCTTGCTCTATCCATGTTTGCCACAACAGCAATTTCTGGAACTATTGAAGAGGCACAGCGCATGTTGAATGTGTTAGGCTACAATGCTGGTCCCGTAGATGGCCTTTACGGAAAAAAAACAAAAGACGCTTTGAGTGATTTTTATGAAAGCCAGAATAAGCAGTTTGACAATAAATTGGATCAAAATGAACTTACAGATTTGGAAAATGCATCAAAAGTTTATTTTTCATCTAAATTAAAACGCAAAAAATCCAAACATCTGCAACATGCCAACTATTCAAGGCATATAGCCACTCCATACCGTGACCTTAAAGTTTATGAAAATTTTAGGCTGATTGATGACTTCAATTCATTTATGAAGTTTCACTATGATAATCTAAAAGGGGAAATGCCAGATCATCAGGGCGTATTTAATTATCGTGCACAAAGCATAGATTTTGAATTCTGTGTCCCAGATTTCATAAGTACGACTTCAAATAATTCAAGCCGCTCAGGTGCGCATGAAATTCAAAACGTAACAGCGTACTGCGGCAATATGATTTCACAAAGGTTTTTAAATAATCCTAACAAAGGAATAGAGAACTACCGAAAAATACTTTTGGGCTGGCTCAAGAATGGTATCATTGAAAATCCTAATGTATTTGGAAAAAAGCTGTCAAACTCATTAATGAACCAATGGCCATACGCTATTAGTAGTAATGTGCCCAATATTCTCACTCATTATGCCCTTTACCATAAACTTTACGGGTTGGATCAATTCACCCATCAAAGTGTTATTCGCATGGGCGAAGCCTTTTTTGAGAGCTGGGATTATTATCCGTTGTTAACCAGAAATGGGACGTATTTTCGCAGAGTTTGTAATTTAAAAAGTAGCATAAAAGTAGTAGTCGGAACAAATGACCATTGTGGATCTTTCAACGCTCGAATGGCCACTGGCGGCATTTATTTTGGTCTAGAATTCAAAAACCAGATTGCCTTCGACACTGGCGTACGTCACCTAGAAGTCATGCTTGCAACCTTCAATAAAGATGCAATTTATATGGCTCAAATGAACCGTGGAATTTGTGCGATAGGCTATATGAAGCAGTTTCCACCACATTTCGAATTAATACATCATGCATTTCAAAAAGCATTTGGAATTGATTTCATAAATACCAAAAACATCAATGGAATTACGCCTTCAGTGGCATACGCAAAATTGTGGGAAATAGCGCATGACCCACTTCAAGTTGTTAAATATTGGAACGGGTTTGACCAAATGAATTGTACTAGTAATGGTAAAAATATGAATATGATGATTGCACAACTAAAAAAATATCCCAATAGCTATCGTGATTTTTGGAATGGATTTAATTTGGAAGATTACGTCTTATCTTCTCCGACATTTGCACGTCAAAAATTTCCAAAAAAATGGAAAACGCTGCACAATTCAAAATTAAAAGATGGAAGTTATCAATCATGGACAGTTTCTGGAAACGACTTCATGGGAATCAATCCATACCTTCTTCAATTAGCACTGGGTAACATTGAGATTAGGCGATAACCCAATCTGTTAATTTCAAAAAACAGGCAAAAGCCCACCCTCGGCAAATCACCGGCTGAGGTTTAGTGGAAATTATCGCTGATCTAAGGGAAGATGTGCTGCATCAGTCGCAAAGCGCTCTTGTAAATCCCTGATCTTGCGCAGGAATAGCGCCAAAAATACCAGTAACAGGAATGGGCAGAATGTGGTGGCGGTGCTGTCAGACAAATCGGCTCAAGCATCAGAAGCCTGGAGATCGCGAATTCTATGAGGCGATAAGAGTGCGCCACTCAGTAAGAGCATCGTCACGGCTTAGCTTGAAGTTAATGCGCTTGGAGAGGGATATTTGTGAATTGAAGTGATTGTGAAATGAGGCGTGGATTGAAGAGAACTTTTGGAGGCTGTGTGGATAGGCTTAAAGGCCGAAAGATCATTGATCGTTTCCAATATGAATATATTGCCCGAAGGCGCCCGCGTTCCTTTAAGCGATTTCTTCAGGAAAAACTCTGAAATAAACGTATGCAAATATCAAATTTGCTACAATAACCAAAATACCCCCAACCAAATAGGGTATCACTATATAGACTGTATCTATCATCTTTAGACGTTCCTTTTTGACGTATTCAACAGCACCGAAAACAAAATAATTGTTAATTCGCGCAAATTTAATAACATGGAACTGACAGTCACCAATTGATTTAGATCAATTCATTAGGAAGCGGCAGAGTTTTATAGCATCTGCTTTATAGTCTCTAAGTTTTTGATATCTTCTCAAAACCTAAAGTTATAAAGAAGCATCATCAATTAATCGGTTTGGCTTGGCAAGCCTTTCCAATTCTTCCTGTTTGGAAATCGCAATTATCTGCCCGTCCACCAACACCCCATAGGCTCGTAACTTCTTAAGAGCCCGGCTTAAATTTTCCGGGGTCATCCCCAAAAGTGACGCCAAATGTCTTTTTTCTATTGGGATGGAAAAATTGGAACCATTACCAGCTTGCTTTTGCTGCGTCAGAAGATAATTTGCCAAACGCTCAAGCGCTGTTCGAAGCTTAAGATCTTTGGTGTGTTTAGTCGCATTTCGACAAACTTGCGCGAGTTCTTCAACAATCGCGCGCGCAAATTTGGGATCTTTATCAAACACTGCTTGAACATCTTGGCTTGGGATCAAAATAATTCGGCTTTTTTCGAGTGTTCTAGCGGACATAAGGTACGGGCCATTCCTTATACTTGCAGCTAGAATAAATGTCGAAACTGGCCGAATGACTGCCAAAGTAGATTCTCGACCATTCCAACTGGAGAACAACTCTACGCAACCCGAGACGACCACATGTAAAAAATCGCTCGGATCCCCTTCTGAAATCAACTCCAGCTGGGGCGGAAAATTCTGCACATAGGATGCCCGCATTAAGGCATCAAAATGTGTGCCATCCATTTCCTTAAATAATTCCAATTGCCGGATATTCGGCGCGTCCAACTCAGGCATTAAAAATTCCAATCAATGATTCTTAGTAATACCCATCAATTCAAAAATTGACAATAATCAAGTCTTTCAGTGACTGATATCAACACCCTAAGAAACATTTGCAGGCCTCAGCCATGACATCTTGCTTGGGTCCACTTATTTATGAAGCTCAGAACATTAAATTTGATCTAGATCAAGATTTTTGTTCGAATTTTCAGCCATTTACTGACCCGAACTATCACGCAAAAACCCATTGAATAACCTATTTGGATAAAGGTCTTTCATTTGAACGGAGTGTTTAAAGCAGAAGCAAAACCAGTGGATTTCGTCCAAAATTGAGTGAGTGCAATCATGGAAACACATCTTGGAACATCACGATCAGACCAATACCGAGCTTTGGGATTAAGCACCTTTGCCTTTACAATATGCTTTGCCGTTTGGACAATATTTTCGATTATTGGGGTCAAAATAAAACAGGAACTTGGCCTGAATGACACGCAGTTTGGATTATTGGTCGCAACCCCGGTTCTAACCGGTTCGATCAGCCGTATTTTTCTGGGTATCTGGGCCGAGCAATTCGGTGGCCGGATCATTTTTCCTATGCAGATGCTGATCACTTCAATCTGCGTCTGGGCGCTAACTTTTGTGCATACATATGAGATTTTCCTATTGGTTGCACTTGGGATTGGGCTTGCCGGAGGATCTTTTATTGTCGGGGTTTCTTATACATCTCGTTGGTTTGACAAAAACCAACAGGGCACGGCCTTGGGCGTCTTTGGCGCCGGGAATGCCGGAGCAGCAGTCACCAATTTTGCAGCGCCCTTCTTGGTTGTGGCCATAGGTTGGGAGGGCACAGCAAGGGTCTATGCCATGATCTTGGCAGTCACTGCAGTGTTGTTTTATATCCTAGCTGATACTGATCCTGTGCAAAGGTCACGTCTCCGCGCTGGCCAGAGCCCGATGTCTGCAGGCTCACAGTTGGAGCCTTTAAAGAATATACAGGTCTGGCGCTTTGCAACGTATTATTTTTTCGTCTTCGGTGCTTTTGTTTCTTTGGCCAGTTTCCTGCCACGCTATTATGTAGGAGCCTACGGGCTTGAGTTGACCACCGCAGGTGTTTTCGCCGGACTTTACTCACTACCGGGCTCGGTTTTTCGCGCCTTAGGGGGCTGGATTTCAGATAAATGGGGCGCCAGAAGCGTCATGTATGCCACATTTATTGTGTCTTTGGCGCTACTCTTTGTGATGAGTTATCCCAACACCAGTTACAGTGTTGCAGGCATCAAGGGGCCGATTAAATTTGATTTTGGGCTCTCGGTTGGGTTCTTTGTTTTTCTAACAATTTTGCTTGGCTTCATGATGAGCCTTGGCAAAGCAGCCGTCTACAAACATATCCCGGTCTATTATCCTTATCATGTTGGCTCGGTGGGTGGACTAGTGGGTATGATCGGTGGGCTTGGGGGCTTTATCCTGCCAATTTCCTTTGGAGTATTGCTTGATTTCACCGGAGTGTGGACAGCCCCATTTATGCTATTATTCGTGATTGTTTTAGTTTCCACCATTTGGATGCACATCGCAATTCGACGGATGGAACGAGAAAGACATCCCGCTCTTGCGGATGAACGTTTTCTTTCTGACGTCCCAGAAGCCCCCTACCCAGATCCATATGCTGACACAAATGCCCGCCTAGCTGAAAAACACACGGCCTAAAGCCCAGAATGACCTTATCAGCCAGAGTGCTGGAGGGGCCGCGAACAACTTAAAAGGAACACCTAATGGCCACACCTGAAACAACCACCCAACAAAGCGATTATACATTGTCAAACTGGAAACCCGAGGATCCAGCCTTTTGGAAAGATCAAGGACGCTCAATTGCAAACCGCAATCTCTGGATATCGATCCCAAATCTCTTATTGGCATTTGCAGTTTGGATGGTTTGGTCCGTGGTGGTGGCCAAAATGCCAGCCATCGGGTTTGACTTTTCGGTTTCGCAAAGATTCTGGCTAGCGGCTTTGCCAGGGCTATCTGGCGCTACTTTTCGGATATTTTACAGCTTCATGATTCCAATATTTGGAGGGCGTAAGTGGACAGCTCTTTCAACAGCTTCCCTGCTCTTGCCGGCTGTCGGCATCGGTATTGCAATCCAAAATCCACAGTCTTCGTTCATAACCTTCTTGGTCTTGGCTCTAATGTGCGGTTTTGGCGGGGGTAATTTTGCCTCGTCCATGGCTAACATTGCATATTTCTTTCCCAAAGCCTCCAAAGGCAATGCACTGGCTTTAAACGCAGGCCTTGGAAATCTTGGCGTCTCGGTCATGCAGTTTGTTATCCCGGTTATCATCACTTTTGGTGTCTTCGGCGCACTTGGTGGGGCGCCACAGGACGTCAGCGAGGGCGGAAAGCTATGGCTGCAAAACGCTGGCTTTATCTGGGTGCCCTTCATTGTAGCAGGCTCTATTGCCGCATGGTTTGGCATGAACGACATCGCCGATGCCAGGGCCAGCTTTAAGGAGCAATCGATTATCTTCAGCCGCAAACACAATTGGATCATGTGCG
>CABXKH010000073.1 GCA_902512685.1 Paracoccaceae bacterium
ATCTTCCGGCAAGGGGCATGAGTATTTCCTGAAACATTTGCTTGGCACAGATCATGGCGTTTTAGGTCAGGATTTAGGGGCAGAAGGTGGAAAGTTACCAAAAGAAGCCAAATGGCATGAAAATGGACCTAAGGGTAAGCTTGACCTGTTGGTTTGCATCGATTTTCGCATGAGTACAACGGCGGTTTACTCTGACGTCGTGCTACCAACGGCAAGTTGGTATGAGAAAAATGATCTCAATACCAGCGATATGCACCCGTTTATCCATCCGCTTCAGGCGGCTGTTGATCCAGCCTATCAGTCAAAATCGGATTGGGAAATTTTCAAGAGTATCGCGCAAAAATTTCAAGAAATTGCCCCTAGCACCTTGGGAAAGGAAACGGATATCGTTGCCTTACCAATTTTGCATGATACCCCCGCAGAAATTGCGCAAAGCCATGTGCTGGATTGGAAAAAGGGGGAATGCCCACTTGTACCCGGTAAAACCGCCCCGAGCTTCATTCCAGTAGAGCGGGATTACACCACGCTTTATGATCGGTTCGTGGCATTAGGCCCATTACTCGAAGAAACCGGAAATGGCGGTAAAGGGATTGCTTGGAATACCGAACAAGAAGTGCAACATCTGCGCGATCTAAATGGCACCTGGAGTGAGGGGCCAGCCGCAGGCTGTGCAAAAATTGACTCAGATATTGATGCCACAGAAGTGATTTTAATGCTTGCGCCGGAAACAAACGGCGAGGTTGCGGTCAAAGCATGGGAAGCCTTGGGCGAAGCCACAGGGCGTGATCACACCCACCTTGCACGATCAAAAGAAGATGAGAAAATCCGTTTCCGAGACATCGCCGCCCAACCCCGGAAAATCATATCTTCCCCCACTTGGTCAGGAATTGAATCGGAAACAGTTTGTTATAATGCTGGCTATACAAACGTGCATGAATTGATCCCATGGCGCACATTGACCGGGCGTCAGCAACTTTATCAAGACCATCTTTGGATGCGCGCATTTGGTGAAGGCTTGATGTCCTATCGGCCACCGGTTGATTTAAAATCTATTTCCAAAGAGATCATTGATGAAGAAAACAGTGATCAACCTAGCTTGATTTTGAATTTCATCACACCCCACCAGAAATGGGGCATCCATTCCACATATTCGGACAACTTGCTGATGTTGACCTTAAATCGTGGAGGGCCGGTGATCTGGATATCCGAAAATGATGCCAAGTCTGTGGGAATTATCGATAACGACTGGGTCGAGCTTTATAATTCAAACGGCGCCCTGACAGCGCGAGCTGTGGTGTCCCAAAGGATAAAAGACGGAACAACCTTTATGTACCACGCCCAAGAGAAAATCGTTAATACACCAGGTTCTGAAAAAACTGGCAAACGGGGAGGTATCCACAACTCGGTTACCCGAACAGTGCCGAAGCCTACTCATATGATCGGCGGGTATGCCCAACAATCTTATGGCTTCAATTACTATGGCACGGTTGGTTCAAATCGTGACGAATTCGTTCTTATTCGAAAAATGCGCAAGGTTGACTGGCTTGATCGTGCTGCATCCAAAAAGGAGACCGCACAATGAAAATTCGCGCTCAAATTGGCATGGTCTTGAACCTCGATAAATGTATTGGATGTCATACCTGCTCAGTCACTTGTAAGAATGTATGGACCAGTCGAGACGGCGTTGAATACGCTTGGTTCAACAATGTGGAGACAAAGCCCGGAACCGGTTATCCAACTGACTGGGAAAATCAGGACCGCTGGAAGGGTGGTTGGGAGCGGACAAAATCTGGAAAACTTCAACCGAAACAAGGGGCCAAATGGAGAATTCTGGCGAATATATTTGCTAACCCTGACCTTCCCGAAATTGACGACTACTACGAGCCATTCGATTTTGATTATGATCACTTGAAATCTGCACCCGAAATGGAGGCATTTCCAACAGCCAGGCCGCGCTCGAAAATTAGCGGCGAGCGGATGGAAAAAATCAACAAAGGTCCAAACTGGGAAGAAATTCTGGGTGGTGAATTTTCCAAGCGCTCTGAGGATTACAACTTTGAGGGCATTCAAAAAGAAATTTATGGGGAATATGAGAACACCTTTATGATGTATCTCCCTCGCCTATGTGAGCACTGCCTGAACCCGGCATGCGCAGCCTCATGCCCTTCGGGCGCGATCTACAAACGCGAAGAAGACGGCATTGTTCTGATTGATCAGGAAAAATGCCGGGGTTGGCGCATGTGTGTGTCCGGTTGCCCTTACAAAAAGGTCTATTACAACTGGTCAACTGGTAAATCTGAAAAATGCACGCTGTGTTATCCGCGCATTGAATCGGGCAATCCAACGGTTTGTTCAGAAACCTGCGTCGGGCGCATTCGCTACCTAGGTGTGATGCTTTATGATGCTGATCGGATTGAAGAGGCCGCAAACGTGCCGAAGACGACCAACCTTTATGATGCGCAATTGGGAATTTTCTTAGATCCAAATGATCCAGAAGTACAGATTGCCGCCGCACGCGATGGCGTTCCACAGGACTGGATCAAAGCAGCCAAGGAAAGCCCAATCTGGAAAATGGCCATGGAATGGAAGGTTGCCTTTCCTTTGCACCCAGAATATCGCACCCTGCCTATGGTGTGGTATATTCCGCCGCTTTCCCCAATTCAAAACGCTGCCGAAGCGGGTGCAATCGGCATGGATGGCGCAATGCCAGATGTACGCAATTTGCGTATTCCGGTTAGATATCTCGCCAATATGCTTACCGCGGGAGATGAAGAGCCGGTTATCAAGGCCTTAGAACGTATGTTGGCGATGCGCGCTTATATGCGCTCTAAAACCATCGAAGGTATCATCGATGAAACAATTGCGACCGATGTTGGCCTTAGTGGCAGTGTCATCGATGATATGTACAAGATCATGGCCTTAGCCGCATACGAAGATCGTTTTGTGATCCCAACCACCCACCGTGAGCATGTGGAAGAAGCCTATGATTTGCGAAGCGGTTGCGGATTTACAGATACAAACGGTTGTTCGCCGGGCATCTCAAATAGATCGCTCTTCGGTGGCGCCAAAAAACCCCTTAAAATGCCCACGGAGGTGATGTGATATGACCGCAATATATCAAGATAGAACACTAAAAGCTCTTTCACTGATCTTAAGTTACCCAACGCATGCACTGCAAAAAGCGATGCCGGAAATTGGGGCTGTTTTAGCCTCGGACACGCGCTTAACAGCAGCTGCCCGTCGGGCATTGCGCCCATTAGTGGAAAGCTTGGCTGAACGCGACATCTACGATTTAGAAGAAGAGTTTGTTATGCTTTTCGACCGCTCCCGCACACTGTCATTAAATCTTTTTGAACATGTCCACGGTGAAAGCCGGGACCGAGGCAGCGCAATGGTTTCGCTGGTTGAAACATACCGATCAGCAGGTTTTGATCCGGCAACCTCGGAACTGCCAGATCACTTGCCAGTACTGCTTGAATTTTTAGCAACGCGACCCCCTGCAGAAGCACAGGCAATCTTGGCAGATGCAGCCCATATATTTGAAGCCTTGAATGCCCGACTTGCGCGGCGTGAAAGCTCTTATGATGCAGTTTTTAAAGGCCTGGTCCAATTGGCAGGTACAAAGGCAAACAGTGACGCCGTTGCTGAGATTCTGGCAAAGCCTGACGATGACCCCTCTGATCTAAAAGCTCTGGATGAAGTCTGGGAAGAAAGCGAGGTAATTTTCGGCCCCGATCCTAACGCGGGATGCCCGCAAGTGCGCGACATGCTTGAGCGCATGGATCACCCCACCAACGCAACCGCTAAAGTCGCCGCACAATAAGGGAGGCAGCAATGCACAACTTTCTATTCGGAATTTTCCCATACATCGCCCTAGGCGTATGTATTATGGGAACCATCGCGCGCTATGAACGCGACCCATTTACTTGGAAAAGCTCATCCTCTCAGCTTTTGCGGCGAAAGCAACTCGTTATTGGATCGATACTGTTTCATGTCGGAGTTTTGGTGATTTTCTTAGGCCACTTTGTTGGTTTACTAACGCCAATTTGGGTTTTCGATGCAATCGGAATCAGCCATGGGTTCAAACAGACTCTCGCTGTTGTTGCAGGCGGAATTGCAGGAGTTTTAGGTCTAATCGGCGGGGCTATTTTATTCCACCGCCGTTGGACGGATCCGCGGATTCGCCGTAATTCCAGTGTTGGAGATATAACAATACTGCTCATGCTATTAGCGCAACTTGTTTTGGGACTAGGAACAGTTTTTGTCTCTATTGAGCATTTAGACGGTCATGAGATGGTCAAGTTCATGTCTTGGGCACAAGGAATTTTCATCTTTGATGGTGCAGCGGCTAGTTACATCTCCAATGTGGCGATGGTCTTCAAATTGCACATCTTCCTTGGACTGCTCATTATTATCGTATTTCCATTCACCAGATTGGTGCACATTGTATCCGGTTTTGCAGCGCCGTTCCGTTACCTTTTTACGCGACCCGGATACCAGATTGTCCGGTCACGCCGCAGTAAATCGTTGAACGACACCTGAGGAGAATTAATATGGGTTCGACACTGTTTCCCAACCTGATCGTCAATGGCGAAACCATTCCGCATGCAACCATTGCAGCCGAGGCGCAGAACCACACCGCCCCCAGTAACAAACCTGGGCTGGCCTGGCGTATGGCAGCTAATGCTTTGGCGGTGCGGACGTTACTTTTGCAAGAAGCAGGGCAGCGTAACTTGACACCGGAACCGCGCGAAATCACGCCGGGGCGCTATGAGACCACCGATGAGAACCTAATAAACTTGCTTCTTGAATCGGAAATCCATGCCCCACCTCCAAGCAAGAAAGCGGTCTTTGCGGAATGGGAGAAAAATTCTGAAAGGTTTCGTTCGCCGCCTTTATGGGAGGTATCTCACATTTTATTTTCCTGCGCACCCGAGAATGTTGAAAAGGCCGATTTAGCATTGGCTCGAGCGGTCGAGTGCCAGAAAAAACTTCAAGACCAAGTCGCCGGATTTGAAAGTCTCGCAAAGACTGAAAGCGATTGCGCTTCTAAAAAAAATGATGGTCGCTTGGGACAAATCGGGCCAGGAGATACGTTGCCCGAATTTGAAAAAGCACTACGCACCTTGCATATCGGGGATATCACATCAACTCCCATAAAGACCAAATTTGGCTACCATATTATCCGACTTGACGCGGAGGCTAATGGGCAAATCTTGCCCTTTGCCGCAGTTGAGCAGCGCCTTACTCGAGCCATGGAAAAAGCAGCTTGGGCAAAATCAGCACAGGAACTGATCGCCAGACTGACAGCAGCCGCAGAAATTTCTGGTGCTGACCTGTCCCACCGCAGTCACAAAGGAGTAGGAGGGTGTCAAAAGGAAAATCACCAGGCCGACGCGGAGAATGCCTAAAGCCCATAGATTTAAGTTTGCTGGATAGCCCCCTTGACTTTATGGCAGAGGATCACCTTCGCACCAGAAAAATCTGTGCTCTAATTGATCAAGTTGCAGCTTCGAATGGCACCGACCATACTGACGTAAAAGAGGTCATGTTTTTTCTAAGAGATGAATTCCCTCTTCAAATGCAAGATAAAACTATCGATTTATTTCCAATGATGCACACACGCTGCAAGGTGAGTGATGAAATTGAGAGCATATTGGATCGATTGCAATCCGACCATGGAAAAGAACTGGAAACACAAGCCAAATTGACTGCCGCATTGGAAAATTTACTTGCAGGACAGGCAGAGCCTAGGCCCAAAGATTGGGCGCTTCTGGTTTCATTTGCAAAACATGTGCGCCGCCATCTTATCGTAGAAAATGCGATCCTTTTGCCTATTGCGCGCGCGCGCCTTAGCGCGTCTGACCTTGCCCAACTCAGAGATACAATGCAGCAGAGACGTCAACTAAATAAGGTAGTGGAATAAACGATGCAAAAAGTCATTTTTCCTCCCGTTCAAACAATCAGCGGAAAACTTGCAGCCCCAAGTTGGACATACCTATGACTGGTAGCGCGACACAGATGCGCTCTTGGAATGGTCCTGCAATTTTGAGCTATGGGCTAAGGCCATTTTTTTTGATTGCGTCCCTTTGGGCGGCGCTCGCCATGGGGCTTTGGATTGGAATGTTGTCAGGCATTATCACTCTTTCAACGGCATTTGATCTGGTAGCTTGGCACGCTCATGAGTTTTTGTTTGGGTATCTTTCCGCCGTCATTTCCGGTTTTCTTCTAACAGCGATTCCCAATTGGACCGGCAGGCTACCAATCGTTGGATGGCCTTTGGCACTTCTAACCGGATTGTGGAGCCTTGGGCGCATTGCGATCGCCATATCTGAAAAACTTTCTCCTCTGACAGCAGCTATACTCGACCTTTCGATGCTGCTTGTGCTAACTTTTTTTCTATTTCGTGAAATTGTGAGCGGGAAAAATTGGCGAAATCTCAAAGTGCTAGTTTTACTTTCGGTAATCATCCTTGGAAATGCAATTTTTCACTGGGAAGCAGCACAAGGAGAAAATGCCGCCAGCGGATATGGTTTGCGCGTGGGTTTGGCAGGGAGCCTGATGATGGTTGCGGTTATCGGAGGACGCATTATACCCTCTTTCACCCGAAACTGGTTGTTCAAAAAGGGCGAAACCCGTCTACCGGTTCCATTTAACAGGTTTGATAAACTATCTTTGTTAAGCCTTTTGGTTGCATTTGCGGTCTGGATTTGCGCTTCAGAAACTTTGCTCAGCGGTGTCCTAATGCTTTTTGCAGGAGGCCTACATTTTATACGCCTCATGCGTTGGAGAGGTCTTCAAACCGGCTCAGAGCCTTTGTTGTGGGTATTACATCTTGCCTATGGGTTTTTGGTTCTTGGTATGTTGGCAATGGCTGTCTGCTCATTTGCACCAGAGAAGTTTTCCCCTGCAACGGCGCAACATATCTGGATGGCCGGAGCATTAGGGCTGATGACATTAGCCGTTATGACAAGAGCATCACTTGGGCATACAGGCCGGGCTTTAACGGCCGGCACAGGCACATTGCTTATCTATCTTTGCCTTATTCTGTCTGTTTTATCGCGGGTCAGCGTCAATATATTACCATTTGAGCAAGACCAAACTTACGTTTTCTCAACTCTCTGCTGGATCGGGGCTTATGCCGGTTTTGCAGTGTTTTATGGACCCGCATTGCTGCAACGGGAAAAGGTGCAACCAGAATGATATTTCACAAATCCAAACATCCACAGGAAAGATCGGTATGCCGTCTTCGATAAACTCCCCCAACCCCATCCCCCCCTGGGCGCGTGCAAAGGTCCCAACGGCTTTGCTTTGCCGTGCACTCGGCCCCATTTTAGGACGGATTGTTCAAAAAGTTTCGCGGCAACACCCGGAAGTGTTTGATCGCCTCGGGCCCCATCAGAAGAGCAACTTCATCATTTCACCAAATGAGTTTCCTTTTGCTTTGCATCTGCGACCGGACTCGGCACAGCCAATTCTAAGGGCAGTCGCAAAAACTGATATTCCACCCCATAATGCTCTTATAGAGGGTCGTTTTTTTCTGTTGTTGCAGCTGGTGGATGAAAATGCTGATGGGGACGCGGCTTTTTTCTCCCGTGATCTTTATATTTCGGGCGATACCGAGGCTGTGGTCAGTCTGCGCAATGCTCTCGATGATGTAGATGGTTCCATTGCGGCCGAAACAGCCGATCTGTTTGGACCACTTGGCCGCACTCTGCTTTCTATCCTACGCAAAAAAGGAGTACGGGAATGGGCAGTATGAAAAATATTGGCGAGTTGGTCTGCCCGGCCGGTACACCTGCCGCCCTCAGAACAGCCGTAGATGCCGGAGCAGATGCAGTTTATTGCGGGTTTCGAAACGCTACGAATGCCCGAAACTTTCCGGGCCTAAACTTTTCGCCCGACGAATTGAAAGCTGCCGTGTTCTATGCCCACGAAAAAGGCGCAAAAGTTCTTTTGGCCCTTAATACCTATCCAGCAGCTGGGGGCGTGGACTTGTGGCGCGACGCAGCCGCACTCGGAGCAAATGCAGGTGTTGATGCCTTAATCGTCGCAGACATAGGGGTTGCACATTATATTGCTGAAAAACATCCTGACATCAGGCTTCACTTATCGGTGCAGGCCGCGGCCTCAAGTGCTGAAGCCATTCGGTATTATTGTGAGCATTTTGGGGTTAAGCGCGTGGTATTACCACGCATACTGACCATCCCGGAAATCCGCACTATTCGAAAAGAAATTCCGTGCGAAATTGAAACTTTTATTTTTGGAAATCACGGGTTGATGGTTGAGGGTCGCTGTACTTTAACCAACTACCTTACGGGCCAGTCGACAAATATGGATGGTGTATGTTCCCCGGCCTCACAGGTGACCTATCAGCAGGAAAAAGATGGTAGAATGTCAAGTTGCTTAGGCGGCTTTACTATTGACTGGTTTGAGCCAAATGAAAAAGCTGGTTATCCCACTATTTGCAAGGGGCGCTACACTGCCCCCCATCGCCCAGAGGGTTATTATGCCTTCGAAGAACCCATTGGCCTAAATCTTTCAAACTTGCTGGGTGACTTGATGGAAGTTGGGGTTCACGCCTTTAAAATAGAAGGCCGCCAACGCTCGAAGAGTTATGTGCGAAGCGTTGTTGAAACCTTTCGCCAAGCCGTTGATGATATTCGCGCCGGTATACCCCCGGATTTAGAAAAATTGAGTGTATTAACTGAGGGGCAAAAGCAAACTCAGGGTGCGTTTCAAACTAAGAAATGGAGATAAATCAATGCAACCAAAATTGACCTTGGGGCCAATTGCATACCATTGGGCAGCAAGCAGGAAAGTCGATTTTTATGCTCAAATCGCGGATGAGGCACCGATCGACACGGTCTATCTGGGGGAAACAATTTGCTCAAAACGGGCACCATTTGTTGAACGCGA
>CABXKH010000074.1 GCA_902512685.1 Paracoccaceae bacterium
GCACCTGTGATTTTGTTCGCGTCAAAATCTGCAAACTGAATTGTTGTACCAAGATTGTAATTTGCCGCGTTAGAGCCAGCCAAAGTTTTAATTGCAAGGGTTGATCCGCTCTCAATTTTAAGTGCGCTACCGGATGTGAAAACAAGTTGGTCATAACCAGTTCCAGCCGCCAAATCTTTATTCAGCACCTCAATCTCAACAGTTGATCCATTTCCAAGCGTCGTCTGATCTGCATCAAATATTTGGACACCTGGAGAATTTCCTGGGGCGAGTGTTGCAGCTAACCCTGTGCTTTCATCTTCTGTAACTGTGATTGAACTTCCAGAAAGGGTCCCATTTCCAGAAAACATTCCATGCACTCTAATCGAATTCGCCTCAACAACACTAATACTTGAGTGGCCTGCCTGATAAACTGATTCACTACCCATGTGCAGGGTCGAAGTTGTATGGACAACGAAGTCTGTACTGCGCACTACCGACTGTTGATTGGCACCGCCAGCACCACTCACGTTCAAACGCGAGTTTGCATTCACATCAACCCTTTTAACATCGATTGTTGTTCCAGCAGCAACTGTTGTGCCCTCGTCACTAGAAACTTGCAGCCCGCCATCAGTTGAGGACAGGGAATTGTTAATCGTGAAGGCTCCATCAGACACATTTACGCTGCCATTTCCATAAAATGACCCTTCGAAACTACCTCCATCATGGATGTTTAACGTGTTTGAGTTGAGATAAATTTCTAATGGTTTTAAAAAAGTGGGGCTAAAGGTTGGCCGTTGTTGTTGCTGTTGTCTGATCAGGTGTGAAACGACAGAGAACCTAAAGATAACAACATGAGTGCGTCTGTGCGCCTGTTGCGCATGATGCACCATTTCACAGTTTGAATTTCGTGGAATCCCAATTCTGCGTTAAGCTGAAACGAATCGAGGTTCCCTAAAAAAGGCAATTGCCGTGAACCTATCTGACCAAGAAGCCGATCTGATCTTTTCGATCATGCGAGACCTGAGTGGCGAGTTCGACCATTTCGAGGTCCGAAGGCGTGTTGGTCAAAAGATGCTGGAATTGCTGAAGGCGGATTACTTTGCCTCTTATGTCTGGGATGATGCTACTCAGAAATTCGTGTCTTGTGTGCAGATCAACATGACGGATGAAAACCTTCATCAGTATGAAAGCTATTTCCAATTTCACGATCCCATTACCCCAACGCTTCAGAACCGCCGAAAGGCTACGCCTGTCAGTGAAGTGATGCGGCATGATAAGCTTGTTAAAACTGAGTTTTTCAACGATTTTTTGAAACAGGATGGTCTGTGCTATGGTATGAACTTCTTCGCATATGACCGCGGCGATAACATTGGTGACTTGCGAATTTGGCGTGGCGTGAACCGGGACGACTTCACATCGCGCGATGCCGAGATAGTGGACGCCATTGGCCCAAGCCTTGTCAATGCATTGATCCGGGCACGAAGCGCATCCAAACAACTGCCGTCGCTGCGATTTGTCCAAATCTCAGAAGGTTTAGGTTTTACCGCAAGAGAAGCTGAGGTGGCGGATCTTCTTGTTCTCGGCTTGTCTGATGAGGAAATCTGCGAAAAGATCGGAGTTTCCAAGCCAACATTGCGCAGCCATGTAGCTGCAATTTTCCGAAAATCAGGTTTAAACCGACGAACTCAACTGGCCCAATACCTGGCTGAAAAAAATCATCATTTGTGATGATAGGAATCTGACCCTGCTTCTTCCTATCCTCTTACCTATTCTTATAGGAGGCAAGTATGAAACTGGAATTGGATCATTTGGACGCAACTGGTGCACTGGAAGCGTTTAGAGATGGATCAGTTACACCTGCTGAATATGCAGAAGCTATTGCAGATCGGGCGCTTGAGCATTCAGGCCTGAATGCTTTACAGAGTTTTAGTCCAGAGTATCTGGTGCAAGCTGCGACCGAAGCGTTTCAGGCAAACCCGAAGGCCTTGCTGTCAGGCCTTCCTGTCGTGGCTAAGGACAACATCAACACCACTAATTATCCGACATCCGGCGGGACCCAAGCCTTGCTTGATCATACGCCTGCAAATAACGCAGATGTTGTCAAACGGATTACAAATGCTGGCGGTTTTATCGGGGCCAAGGCCGGCATGCACGAACTGGCTTTTGGAATCACCTCTAACAACGCTGTTGCGGGTGCTGTTCGAAACCCGAATAATCCCAGTATGATTCCGGGTGGGTCATCCGGTGGAACTGCGGCCGCCATTGCCGCAGGCATATTCCCAGCTGGTCTGGGAACCGATACGGGCGGGTCATGTCGAATTCCGGCGTCATTGTGCGGTGTGGTTGGCTTTCGCCCCACAACCGGGCGATATGACAGTGAAGGTATTGTGCCGATTTCGCATACCCGCGACACTGTTGGCCCGCTGGCTCGAAGCGTGCGTGATATTGCTCTTTTTGATGGCGTTTTATCTGGGGATATCTCGACTATCGCCAATGCAAATATTTCTGATTTTACAATCGGTGTGCCAAGACAAGTTTTCTTTGACAACCTTGACCCAATTGTGGCTCACGCTGTTGAGGCACAACTTTTATCCCTATCATCCCAAGGTGCGAAGCTTGTCGAGGTAAGCTTAGATCCCATCTGGCCCCACAACGAAGCCTTTAGTTTCCCGGTTGTCTTTTACGAGGTTATGCGTGACCTACCAGCCTATCTTTCAAAACATGCACCGAACATAACATTTGAAGCGTTAATAGCACAGATTCGATCGCCCGATGTTGCAGGTGCCATCGGCAGTCAACTCGGCGATGATGCGATGTCAGAAGCAGTCTACAGGGATGCAATGGATTATCACCGCCCCGAAATGCGCCGGATTTATGGGGGGGTTTTTGAAGATCATGGGCTTGACGCGATTGTTTTCCCGACGACACCTCTTACAGCTAGGCCTATCGGCGGTGACGAAACTGTTGAATTGAACGGTGCGCAGGTTCCGACTTTCCCCACATACATCCGCAATACTGACTTGGGTTCTAATGTCGGCGCTCCTGGAATTTCGCTCCCATGCCCAATTACCTCTGGCCTTCCAGTCGGCATCGAATTTGATGCTCTGCCTGGCAAAGACCGATCTCTGCTGGCCTTAGCCGGCGCCGCAGAAAAAGCCATGGCGCAATAGGCGCCAAAACCAACAAAGGGAGAAGCAATATGTTAAAGAAAACTATAAATCTTTTGTCTAGCACGGCGTTTGTCATAGCTCTGGGGGCTATTTCAGCCTCTGCTGAAACGAAGATAGGCGTTCTGGTTCCTGACTCCGGACCTGGCGGGCTGTTCGGGCCATCCACTCGGAACTCTGCCGCATTGGCAGCAAAACAGATAAATGCAAGCGGTGGCATCAACGGCGAGCAAATCGAATTGCTTTTTGCAGATGTCGGTGTCCCGCCCGCAGAAGCTGCCCAAGCCGCACTGAGACTCTGGAAAGGGCAGGGTGCCGAGGCTTTTGTTGGAATGCATGATTCAGCTGTGCGTGAAGCCTTGATCGGGCGCTTCAATGGTCAGGTGCCATACGTATATACACCGGTTTACGAGGGCAATTCCTGTGCTGATGGGCTCTACATTACTGGTGAAACCCCGAGCCAACAGCTTGAACCGGTCATCCCCTTCCTTGCCGAAAAGGAAGGCGTGTCCAAATGGTATCTCATCGGCCATGACTATAACTGGCCGCGTGACACAAATGCTCTGGCAAAAGGGTATATTGACGACTCGGGTGGTGAAGTGGTCGGTGAAGAATACGTGCCGCTTACTGTTAGTGAATTTGACTCATCGCTTCAACGTATCAAAGAAAGTGGCGCCGATGCTGTGCTGATCACTCTTGTCGGTGGTGGCTCTGTTGGTTTCAACATCAGCTTCGCAGGCTTTGGCCTTGATGAGCAGGCGATCCGCCTCGGCACCCTGATCGAAGAAAACACCCTTGCTGGTATTGGGGCCGACAATGCAAATAGGCTCTATTCGTCCTCGGGGTACTTCTCATCAATCCAGACCGATGCCGCAGCATCCTTTGCCACAGACTATTACACTGCTTTTGGCTCTGATGCTCCGGCTCTCAACGGTTTGGGTCAATCAGCATATGAAGGTCTGATACTGCTGGCAGCCTTGGCCAACAAAGCCGGTAGTCTTGATGTGGCCGCCATGGACGCCGCCGCAGAGGGCACCACATGGAGCACACCGAGGGGTGATAATACAATGATTGGTCGTCACATGGCTCAGACGATCTATCTTGCTGATGGCAGTAGTGGTGCATTCAGCGTCGTAGCATCATTTGACAGCGTGCCTTCCTCCGAAGCTTGCTCAAACTGATCTCCCTGTTATGTCGCCTGTTCTTCTTCTAAACTTGGCTTGGCAGATCAGCACCCTTGCACTTATTGCTCTTGGGCTTGCCATCGTGTTCGGCAAACTGCGGATTATGAACATGGCGCATGGGGAGTTCGTGATGATCGGGGCTTACGCTCCGGTCATCACATCGATGCTTGGTTTGCCAGGATGGTTGCAACTGCCCGTGTGCTTGATAACGGTTGCGTTTGTTGCATTTGTCTTAGAGCGCACTATTGTTCGCCACCTTTATGGTCGGATGTTTGATAGCCTCCTGGCCACTTGGGGCATTGCCATACTCTTGCGGGAAATCGTAGAGTTGATTTTTGGCCGGAGTTATCAATCGGTCAGTCCGCCATTATCCGGAACTATAAATGTTATTGGGGTGGATTACCCTGCTTATCGCATTGCGGTTATCATCGGCATCTTCTTAGGCTTCATCGGGTTTTCCTGGTGGAACACCAGATCGAAGATGGCCACCCGTATAAAAGCTATGGTGGGCAACCCAGAACTGGCCGAAGCCATCGGCCTTAACACTGCACGCCTTTCTGCTGGGGCCTTTGTCTTTGGTTGCTGCACCGCTGGGCTTGCCGGTCTGATACTGGCACCAACGGTGCGGATTGAACCGATGATGGGGCTAGACTATCTAATCCGCTCCTTCTTTGCGCTGGTCGTCGGTGGACTTGGTAGTCTCGAAGGGCTTGGGATCGGCGTTAGCATCATTGCCGGAACTCAGACATTCCTTGGGGCGGTTAGCAGTCAGACCTACGGGTATCTAGCGGTACTCACCCTCTCAATCCTCTTTTTATGGTTGAAGCCAAATGGTATCCATTCTTCTTCCCGTTAGTCTATTGCTAGCAGTCCTGCTCTTGATCCCGAAACTTTTCGGAGATTTCATGGCCTATCAGATTGGCCTTTACCTGATATATGGCATCGCTGCTCAGGGCATTGGGTATCTTTGGGGCAAAACAGGCGTTCTACCGCTTGGGCAATCACTGTTTTTTGGTATTGCAGCGTATGTCACGGCTATTACGCTTCGGGCCGATGGTAATCTGTTCCTGAATCTAGGGCTCGCCACCATCGGTTTAACCTTGATTTCAGGTCTTGCATTTCTACTTGCAACACTCGTTTTCCGAGGTCGAAATGAAAGCGGCCCTTACTTCTCGCTGATAACGCTGGCCTTAGTTATGATCGCGGAACAGGTTGCTGGCACGGCTTCGTCGCTCACTGGCGGTTTCAACGGCATCAGTGGCTTCAACAGCCTTGGAAATCTTGATCCCTTCGGCGGGTTCTACTACGTAATTGTCGCGGCAACGGTGACGGTTAGCCTACTTCTTTTTATTTTGAACAGGTTGCCGATTAACCTGATCGTCAAATCGGTTATGGATAATGAGCCACGCATGCAATTGCTCGGTTTTCGGACCCATGTGATCAAAGGGGCAGCATTCGCGTTTTCCGCCATGATAGCCGCGTTGGCCGGAGGATTGTTCGCATCGCATCAAGGCATTGTTACTCCAACCTCTGCTGGTTTCGCTCTGTCCGCGGAAATGGTAATTCTGACCGCAGTTGGAGGCCGCTTCCACGTGCTTGGTCCGCTGATTGGAGCTGTTATCGTGGGTTGGGCATCTGCTGAACTACGCGATAGTTTCCCCTACTGGGAGTTATTGATGGCGGTGGTTTTTATTCTGGTTATTTTGAAGTCACCGGGTGGAATTGCCGAGTTGCTTGAGACCGCATTTCGTTGGGTCTGGCCCAAAGAAGCAAAGCATGTTCCACCTTCTGTATTAGTGCCCAAGATCCAGTTTAATAAACAAAAAAAGCCCCTCCGATTTGAGGATGTGAAACTACAAATAGGAGTCGTTCAAATTTTGAACAAGGTTTCCTTCGAAGCGCCTCTCACGGGGATTATTAGCATCATCGGACCGAATGGCGCTGGCAAAACAAGTGCACTCAACACGATAACAGGCAATCTGAACGTGACCGGTGGCCGAATAATGCTAGGTGAATCCCGGATCGATTCACGGCCGCCTCATAGGGCTTTAGCCAACGGTATCGGGCGTAAACTTCAGGTACCATCGGTCTTTTTCTCGCTTAGTATTTCTGAGAACCTGGCAATTGCGATGATGGCAGGCAGGTTAAGGTTGGCCGATCTGTTCAAGCCAGCAACCTACCAATGGCGATCCAAGTCTTTGTTCGATATCCTGAGCAATCCGTCAGTGCCACTGAATGAAGAACTGACCGAACCAGTAAAGCACTTACCGCAGGGGCACCGGCAATTCCTAGAATACGCCATGACCGTTGCGGCAGAGCCATCAGTCCTTTTGCTGGATGAGCCTTGTGCTGGGCTTTCTCCGGACGAAACCACCCTCATGACAGAGCTTGTTAAGACTTATCAATCCGAAACGTCAGGATTGGTGATCGTCATTGAACATGACATGAGCATTGTAGAAGCAATTTCTGACAAAGTGCTAGTACTGCATCTAGGGCAGGTTTTGGCATTCGATGACTACGATAAGGTTCGCTTAAACACGGATGTTCAGGCTGTATACGCAGGAGGAACAAAATGACCTTGCTCCTGGAAATTGAAAACTTGACTGGCGGATACAAGGACACCAACGTGCTGTTTGACATATCCGTCAAAATCGGTGCTGGCAGTCTTCTTGGTGTCCTTGGTCGCAACGGTGTAGGCAAAACGACATTCGCACGTCTTGTACAGGGGGGGATCAAAGCCAGCCACGGGGATATTCGGTTGGATGGTCAACCCATTCTGAATAAATCCGCTCACGCCCGTAGACGTATGGGGGTCGGATATATGCCTCAAACGGCAATGGTTTTCGATGATTTGACCGTTCTGGAGAACCTAAGTCTTTATCCCAATAAAAAATCATTAGATTACTATTTTGATCGTTTCCCCAGACTTGCTGAACGCTTGAACCAACCTGCCGGAACTATGTCGGGCGGAGAAAGAAAGATACTCTCCTTTGTTCGAACTATGATCGAAGACACTAAGCTGATCATCCTAGATGAACCCACCGAAGGTGTTCAGCCAGAAAACATCAACCTCATGGCTGATTGCCTCAGGGAACGGGTGGCCGAAGGTGCCGCTGTCTTTTTATGTGAGCAAAACCTAAATTTGTTATCAGAAGTGTCCGACTGGTTTCTGGGATTGGATTCTGGCCGGGTCATAATGACGGAGAGTGCCGATACGACGAATAGAGATGACTTGAATGCCGTCTTGTCTCTGTGATTCTATACATACTTAAGCTTACGGCATTTCCTACAGCATCACTGCCGGTATTTCTGACAAGAGTTATTGTGGACAGCGTAAGCGGTATGGCGGCATGGAATGAATTACTTTTTAAACCTCACCTGATTACGCCGGTTTCCACTGGTAAATTTACCTTCGCGTTCCCAGCCGCACAAGACAAGTGCTTTGCTCATCCGTCGACTTTCAGTGAGCCTCCCCATCTGAATTGGTCCACTGTTATATTTAGGAAACGGAGGACCAAGAATGACAAACAAACGACCAAAGCCAGAAGAGATTGTGTCGAAGTTACGGCAAGTTGAGGTGTTGATGGGGCAAGGTATGTCCCGTCTTGATGCGATCAGGCAGATCGGAGTTGTTGAACAAACTTATTACCGCTGGCGTAAACAGTATGGTGGAATGGGTGTAGATCAGTTGAAGGAACTAAAGCGCTTACAGAAAGAAAACGAGCGCTTAAGACGAGCTGTATCAGATCTTACACTGGACAAGTTGATCTTGAAGGAGGCCGCACGGGGAAACTTCTGAGCCCCGCTCGTCGAAGAGCTTGTATCGATCATGTTCGCAGTCACTTTAAACTTTCTGAACGTCGAGCTTGTCGAGTTATGGGGCAACATCGATCCACACAAAGACATGTATCTCATGGACGTACTGATGAAGCTAGACTGGTCGCTGATATGATTGAGCTGGCTCGTCAGTTTGGCAGATATGGCTATCGTAGGATTGCTGCCTTGCTGAGAGACGCTGGTTGGTCCGTAAGTGATGGCCGTATCGAGAGGCTGTGGCGACGAGAGGGGCTTAAGGTTCCACAAAAGCAACCAAAGAAAGGGCGGCTATGGCTCAATGACGGCTCATGCGTTCGGTTGCGCCCTGAGTATCGCAATCATGTCTGGAGTTATGACTTTGTTCATTGCCGCACCGATGACGGGAAGGCGTTTCGAACGCTGAACCTTATCGACGAGTTCAGCCGGGAATGCTTGGCCATCAAGGTAGATCGAAAACTGAACTCTACGAACGTAATTAGTACTTTGACAGATCAATTTATCTTGCGAGGCTTTCCAGCATTCATACGCTCAG
>CABXKH010000075.1 GCA_902512685.1 Paracoccaceae bacterium
TTTTTTGAATAAATTCAATGATACCAGTGGGTTGGACCACTTATCGGGACCGCTTTTGGGACCACTTGGGTAGGTTTGGTTCTGGTAGTAGTTTCAGGGCAGTGAATTAAGTATTTTGCGGCTTGTAATGTACGAATGCCTATTCTGCAGTCTTCGACACGGTGCCGCGCTGCTCCAAGGTGAAATTGGCAAACCCTGTTAAGTTTGGGTGTCTCTCAGAGCAGCAAGGAAATCGTTGAAGCTCTCTCCCTGAAAGCACCCTAAGGTCTCACAATTAGTCACTGTTTGGCGCGTTTTCTGGGCGTATACGGCAAAAGTCTCAGCAGCGCATTTACGTGTGAGGTCTTGAGGCAGGCTGGATGCGCTATTGATGCGGAAAGCCTAGAATCTTCCGCTGCTCTTGCCATTCCAACGGTAGTTCCGGAAGGATACGCAACTTCTTTGCTGTGAGATGTTGTGGCTGACGACCTTCAAGAATGGCTGTTGAGATATCCGGCGCCAACCAGGCAAGTGGAAGGATGCGACTGACCGATCCACTTCGGAGCCTTTCACGGTCTTCGATCTGGCGGACTGTGCAGGATTTGCCGTTAAGAAGTTCGACCGACCACCGTTTCGCATCGGCGACTGCGGATCGCGACGGCCATCGAAGAGCACGGAAGTTCTGGCAGACCCGAAGTATGGTTCGGAATTCGCCCCGAGCACATGGCCATCTGCACGCAATGCGATGTCCCGGGGAGCATGCCAATCAAAGTTGATATGATCGAGCATCTTGGAGCAGATACATTGATCCACGGACGATATGCGGATCAGAACGTTACGGTGTTGAGCAACGTTGTGGAGAATATTCAGATTGGTGATGTCATACACACGAGCATTCCAAAGGAGCATCATCACTTCTTTGACAAGAAGTCAGAGAATAGGCTGTAAGAAAAGTTGGGATTTAGTGTTGCAAAATCATGTTTTACTTATCGTGCTGTAAGAACTAGACCTTCATCGAAACGCTGACCGTCAATGATTGAGCGCTTAGATCCAGGCTGCGCCAGCGATCTGATGCCAGTTCTCATTAGTTTGACAGCGCCAAAACATGAGTTCTAGACCGAGTAGCCTCAAGCGGTTATGGCTATATGTGAGGTGGAGGGAACGACGATGAAATCTGAGGGTCTCAAAACGCCAAAGCCAAATACTGCCCTTGTTATCGGTGGCGGCATTATTGGGTTGGCAACAGCATATTCGCTCTGTCGCCGCGGCTTACAAGTCACACTTCTGGACGAAGGCCCTGTCGATCAACGCGCATCTTCTGCTACTGCCGGTATCATAGGTGGCTCCAGTGTCATTCCTTGGGCTCATTCTAAACTTTGGCCCCGCCTGCCCAAGCATCTTTTAAACCGCGAAGGTCCTTTGAGAGCCGCTAAACCATTGCCCAAAAACCTGATGAGCTTCTTAATGCGCGGTTTGCAGGCTGGCTGCACAGAGGCGCGCGCTGCTAGTGCATCTGGACTAGCAAATCTTGGTTTGCGCGGCTGGGATTCATGGCAAGACCTATTGTGTGACCTTCCTGATGCGCGCGATTTATTTGTTCAGAACGGATGTTTATTCTATTACGAGTCCGAAAAAGATGCCTTCGCAGATTCAAGCAGTAATGCTATTAGACGTAGCTTTGGTATGGACCTGACAGAATTAGACGCCGCGGACATGCGGACACTCCTACCATCATTAACGCGGCCTGCGGCAGCAGGTGTCGCCGTCAATTCAGCGGGACATGTTGTGGACCCCATCGGCCTACAGGAAAAGCTACAAAAAGCTATTTTGGGGACCGGCGCTAAGTTGGTTAAGCAACGCGTCAATAATTTTGAGTTTGTGGAAAACAAGGTTGTCTCCGTGGCTACTGACGAAGGTTGCTATGAAGCCGATACATTTATTCTCTGCGCAGGTTGCAGGAGTTCGGTGCTGGCCGCACAGCTGGGCCATCGTACACAGATGATCCCTGCCTGGGGTGCATCTGTTACGTTCAGAAACTCAAAGCTCGATCTAAGAATACCTCTTTTGATTTTGAGCGATGGAATTGCGGTAACGCCTGCATCTGGGGGTTTGCGTATTTCAGGATTGCTTCAAGTGGGTGGTGCTGGAAACGCAAAAGCTATGATCGCGGCTCTGATTGACCATGCGAAGCGACTTTTTGGTGATTTCGATTATACCGACATTATCACTTTTGCGGGTCCCAGACCTCTAAGCGCTGACTCACTTGCGTTTCTCGGAGTTGATCCAGCAAATGACAACCTCTACCATAATTACGGACATGGCCATTGGGGGCTTACACAAGCCGCGATATCAGCTCAAATAATCGGTGATCTTGTTCTAGGGCTTGATCCAAAAATCGACATAAGTGCCTATAGACCGCATCGCAACTGAGACCGTGATCTAAACTGCGAATTCGCGGATCACCTGTCCTGCGTTGATCGGCATTCGTGTTCCGTCACGCATCGAGAATTTGCCATTGACTAACACATGGCAAATTCCGGACGCATAGCGCCGCGGGTTTTTTGCTGTTGCATTGCTAGCTATATTAACCGGATCAAAGACACATATATCCGCATAATAGCCAACCTTGAGATGCCCTCGCCCCTTTAAACCAAGCCGTGCTGCTGGCACGGACGTCAGCTTAGCTAAACCGTCAGCAAGAGATAGTACACCGCGATCACGCACATAGTACTGTAAGAACCGCGCAGCCCAACCGTAGCCGGTGAGCGACCCCAGATGATCTTTTAGAACACCTTCATTCGCCGTGGCGACCGTGTCAGAAATCACGGCGCACTCACTTTGGTTCAAGCAAAGATCAACATCCCCATCACGAAATGATCGGGACGCCCACATGCAAGACATCAGGTCCTGCCCCTCTTCGAGCAGGATATCGAGAACCGCGTCATAGGGGTGACAATTGCGCATACGGCCAATTTCGGCAAAATCCATTCCGACGATATCTTTGTTGTGTGTCGCATTCAAAAGCACGATATCAGACCACTTTTCAGCCTTAACGATTAACCACATCGGTTGCGGGTTAGCTATGATTTTTTTACGTAATTCTGTATTATCGAGCCGCTCGAGGACATCATCAATACTGCCTGCTTGTGCCCATTTGGGCAGGATCGCAGCCATTAATGTGTTGTTCCAATCATGCGGGATAACGTCGAATGCAATGTCTGTATCGTGTCGGCGCGCAATCTCGATCATTTCTAACGTATGCTCCATTGCATAGTCAGGCGCGCCAAATTTTGGTTGGATATGGCTGATTTGTAACTTGGCGCCTGATTGACGCGCCGTGGCAATCGCTTCTGCAAATCCTAAGTCGTAGTGCGTGTCCCGATTGCGCACATGTGTGGCGTAGAGGCGCTTATATTTTGCTGCGACCGCGCACAGCGGCACCAGATGTTCGGGTGCGGCAAGAATGCCGGGGAAATACTCTAGACCAGTAGAAAAGCCACCCGCGCCCTCATCCATACATTTATCAACCAGCTTGGCCATCATGGCGACGTCATCTGGCTCGCCAGCGTGTAGGTCTCCGCCAACAATAGCTCGATGAATGGTACCGTGACCAACAAAGGCCATCACGTTTACGCCCAATTCTGTGGAGTCAAGCACATCGAGATAATCACCAAACCCAAGCCAGGTTTCATGCTTGGCTGCAGCCGTAAACCAAGGGGCTACGCGACGAATATCGTCCTTTGAGTTCACTGGCGCACAGCTTGCACCGCATTGACCAATCACTTCAGTTGTGACGCCTTGATGCACCTGACTTTCAGCACGCCCATCGGCGATCAGGGTGAAGTCTGAATGCGTGTGCATGTCTATGAAGCCTGGCGAGACCACAAGGCCAGCCACATTAACGACCTGCCCAGCTTCAAAAAGTTTAAGCCTGCCATCCGGTTCGACCGCTACAATGACACCGTCCTTTATAGCTACATCACCAATAAAGCTTTCTGAACTAGTGCCATTGAACACGCTACCACCTTTCAGAATGAGATCATACATAAATCTAATCCTTATAGTGCTGGACCATAGGCCCAATTTGGCAAGAACACTGATAATTCAGGGAAAGCGATCAACACCAACAAGCCGATGATGTATGCTAAAATGAAGGGCAGTACCGCCACTGAGATCCGCTCGAGTGAGACGCCAGAGATACGTGCTGCCACAGATAGGTTGCCTCCAAGCGGTGGCGTCAAAAATCCGATTTCGCAGGTAATAACCGTAAAAATTCCAAACATCACCGGATCAACACCGAGTGACAACATCAGAGGTAAGAACACCGCCGTAAAGAGAACGATCTGCGCAAGGCTTTCCATGAATGTGCCGATAAAAATGTAAAAGACACCTACCATTATTAGAATCAGATATTTGTTATCTGTGATCGACGTTATACCCTCTTGCACAGCCGTCGGAACATCATAGAACGCGGTCAATTGGCCAAACGCTAAGGTGGGTGCGATAATGATCAAGATACCTGTTAATAGTGCGGTAAAACGCAGGGCTTCGATAATTTTTTTCAACGTTAATTCGCGGTAGATAAAAAGCCCTACCATCAAAGAATAGAACACCGCGACGCCGGCTGCCTCTGATGGTGTGAAAATTCCACCATAGATACCGCCAAGGATCAGAAAGGGTGCGCCAATGGACCATTTTCCATCCCACGCAGCCTTGAGAAACGGTCGCCAAGAAAAAGGATCACCGCCGCCGCCATACCCGCGTTTGCGCGCAATGATGTAGGTCGTAATCATCAATAGACCCGTGATCACGACACCTGGTAAGATACCTGCAAGGAACAATCGTGGGATCGACGTGTCAGAAACTAGTCCGTAAATGATAAGTAAGTTAGATGGTGGAATTAGACTACCAAGTGCGCCGCCAGCCGCTGTGATAGCCGCCGCAAAAGGTACGTCATAACCGTCGCGCTTCATTGCAGGCACCGTTACAGATCCAATAGCAGCTGTTGTGGCGGGGCCCGAACCTGAGAGCGCAGCGAAGAGCGCGCACGCAAACACAGTAACTAAACCCATTGAGCCACGGTACGCCCCCACGAGCGTGGTTGCGATGCCAATCATGCGGTTTGCCATACCGCCTACTTCCATCAAACGACCCGCCAATACGAACAATGGAATGGTCAATAGTGGGAAAGGCGTGAGGCTGCCGTAGCTGGTTTGCGCAATAAGCGTATATGGAATATCGATCATGTAGATGCCGACCGCCGTCGTAATGCCGACGGCAACAAACAATGGAATGCCAGTAATCGTAGCGATCACAAAAACAATCGCAAGGATTGCTAGAGGGCTCATATATGCACCTCTGTATCATCAAGATGACCTGTTTCGTCTAGTTCGCCTGGAAGGCCAATTTTCCCGTCGCGCACCCAGAGTACATAGGTTTGAATCAGCCGCAAAAGCATCATCGTGTAAGCAATAATCAAAACAGTTTGTGGATAAAACTGGTTGATGCCTAGGCTTGGGCTAGTTTCTGGGAAGCGCCAAAAAATGTAGAGATAATCATAGCTCACTTTTACCATAAAGAGACAGAACAACGCCCAAAAGAAGTCGGCGACGAACACAATGTATGTACCAAGTCGCGTAGGTAATGATTGCACTGCGACCATAATGCGAATGTGAAACCGCTCGCGTACACAGAGCGAAGCGCCCATGTAAACGGCCCAAACCATTGCGATGGCAGCTGTTTCTTCCGTCCAATGCAGCGCCACGTCAAAGATATACCGCGCTGCAACTTGAGATATCACTGCCGTGGAAATTATCACCAGGCATGTGCAACAAATGAGTTCCTCGAAATGGCGTTCGAGCCAACGCAGCACAACCATGCTTGCCTCCAAAACGATAAAAGAAAATATTAAAAAAGGGGGCATAAGTGCCCCCCTTTTAAAGGTGTTTTAGTTTGCGGCTGCTTGGATTTTAGCAACTAGTTCGACGAACTCAGCGCCGCGCTCTTTGGCGAACCGATCTTGAACCATTTTGCCAGCTTTCACAAAGTCGGCTTTATCAGGCACTGTCATAGCCATACCGCCCTCTTCGACCAACCACTTGCGCACTTCAGAAGTTTCATTGGCAACTTTCTTTCTCATCGCAAGGCCTGCGTCTGTTGCTGCGCGCTTCACTTGTTCACGCTGATCATCTGACAGTTTTTTCATAAATGCATCTGACGCCAAAAGTGGTGCTGTTGCGACAAAATGTTCAAGAATAACAAGATGATCTTCGAATTCATAGAATTTCATGTCGCGAATAAAAGAAGTGCCATTGTCGCCACCATCCATCGCACCGGTTTGATAAGCAGTTGGCGTCTCTGACCATGCCAGCGGCACGGGGTTTGCACCAAATGCCTCAAACGTGGCAATCATTACTTCATTCTTAGGAACACGAATTTTTAGCCCGTTCATATCTGCCATTGTGTTGATAGGGCGCACTGAATTGAAGAAATCACGATAAAGTGCAGGTCCAAAACTAAGCAGATGCACCGTTGTATCCTCTTGCAGCTTGGCTTTCATTAGTTCGCCAACCCCGCCATCTAGAACAGTTTCAAGGTGCTTTGCATTCTGAAAAATATACGGCAGCACTGTCACGTCCATCAAAGGCCAATGTGGCGAAATGTTATTTGAGGTAATGAAGAAACCATCAACCGTTCCAAGTTGCATTGCTTTGAATGCTTCGTCTTCGGAGCTGATCTGGTTACAACAGCGAAGCTTCACGTCTATGGAGCCACCAGTGTATTCTTCAACTTTGGCCTCGAACAGTTTGCCAAATCGACCATAAAGGGATTCGACTGGTGCACCGAAACCGACGTTCATCGTAAGGTCAGCGGCTAGCGCTGAGGTCGCAGTGACACTAACCAGTGCGGCTGATGCAAAAAGCGTTTTAACATTTAAAGTCTTCATTGTTTTCTCCCAGATGGTTTTTGTTTCTAAAAGCTTTGCATACGAAAAATACTAAGTATAATATCAAAATTCGTGTTAATAATACAATTTAGGTATCATGGCTTTAGATCTTCGACACTTCAGATGTTTTGTAGCCGTCGCTGAAGAGCTTCATTTCCATCGCGCTGCCAAAAGATTAGGCGTAGCCCAGCCAGCACTTAGTCGCACGATCAAAAATCTAGAACAGGAATTGGGTGTCACGCTGTTAGAGCGAAGCAAACGACAAGTAGAATTGACTGAAGTTGGCAAATCATTCTTGCGTGGGTGTCGTGAATGCCTTGAGAATAGCAATAGGATCATTGAAGATGCGCAGCTTGCTCAGCAAGGTATCACTGGAACCCTAAGGATCGGTTACACTGAGAACGCCATGAATGGGCGTTTGCCAGGCTTGATAAAAGGGTTCAAAGATCAAGCGCCTGATATTGAATTACTTTTATTACATTCGGTGACATCGGAGCAGCTGGGTCAGCTTGAAGAAGGAACGATAGATTTAGGCTTTGCAACTGGCAACATCAACCGACCTGGCTATGCCTCCATTCGCATTCAAAGTGAGCGCTTTGTTTGTGTTGTTTATGAAGGGCATCATCTCGCATCACGGACAAATCTCTGTCTTTCGGAACTTGTCGATGAGCCAATGATTCAGGGTGCAAAAGAATATTGGCAGCATTACCATTCCCATCTGATTGCACTATTTAGGAATGTAGGATTTGACCCAAAGATCGTTCAAGAAGGACTGACAACATCTGAAGTTCAACGATTGGTCGCCTGTGGGATCGGCATTACAGTGCTCACGGAAACAGTGGTGGAGAGTTTACCGCCTGGACTGGTAGTCATCCCGATAAGCGATGTGAATGATCGGCTAGATACCATGGCGGTTTGGCGGTCTAAATCCAACAAGGTTTCTAAAGACCAATTAATCTCATTTTTGAGGCAGTCATTATCTGCTGTTGCGGATGAGGGAGGCTGTCAGTGTCAGAGCAACTGGCTTCAATCCTAGAGTTGACGTTTCTAGACTGAGCGGATGACAAAGCACTCCGAATTTAGCTACTTCAAAACCTCGAAATTATCCGTTTGGCAGTAATACTTTACGTCCAGTGCAGAACCACAAGAAAGTCGAACGAATTTGGCGTGAGGGCGAAGTCCGTAGCACGCTTTTCTCACTTTCCGAGATCAGCCTTTTTGATCTGCCCCAAAGAAACCTCGGATATGGCCGTACTCGCCGGATATTGTGGAATGCTCAAACTTGGAACTGACGCTTTGTTTGGAGGTATTCCCGTCGTGATAGTTTGCAGCGATTCAACCGAAAACGGCCATTCAGAGCCCTGACACAAACGGCAGCTTCGTCCCGCATAGCTGACCTTTGAACGCACTGCAGCTAATGACCGCAGAGGTAGGAAGCCAGACCTGGCAAATGAGTTACCGAGGACCGCTTTTGGGGCCACTTGGTCAGTATTTGCCGTAAAGTGTCACGATTAGACTGCCGGGCGACTTGAAACTCGCCAGACTAGGAGTGACAATCACAGCATGGACCCCAAGATGCCAAAACTC
>CABXKH010000076.1 GCA_902512685.1 Paracoccaceae bacterium
TAAAAAGAAGGCCCATTCAACTATTGAAGCTTTGGCCCGGTAGTCAGAGAGCACCCAGATTAAAGCTTGGACCAAACGCAGGACACGCGACCTCAGGCATGCTTAATAGGTAGGTGCAGCCTGATCTTCTGAAACTCGACCTTTCACAGCGTGCTGAATGAACCGAGCCATCCACGCCACACTGTCAGGCGTATCATCGATTCCCGCAAGAGACGCAATGGCCTGATCTGCGCATTCTTGTCCTATACGACCCCTTCGCTTTTCGACAAGTTCCTGATTCAAAGCGAGCGTAAAGTCCGGATGCTGTTGAATACACCAAAAGTGCTTGCCCACAGTAAAGCCGCTATGCGGGCAGAAATCACTCGCAAGCCAATTTTTCGCTGATGCAGGTAACCTGATGACTTGATCCTGATGCATGGCGTGCAACATGAAGGATTCAGTCACCTTTGGACCCCAAGCTGTTTCAGCAGTCGCGACTACCGGCATCAGGCCGACACCCCAACCATTATTAGAACGTTCGACTTCGCCACCGAGTGCATGAGCAACCGCTTGGTGGCCATAACAAACGCCCAATAAAGGGATAGTTTTCTGATGCAGTTCTCGAATTAAGTCGAAGAGACTATCCTGCCAGTCAGATTGTTCAAATACGGAGTATTTGCCGCCGGTAATCAAATAGACGTCGTAAGTTTCGGGTATGGGCAGCGTATCCAGAACTGCGCTGATGGTGGTCCATTCTGAGCCTGGAAGATGGGGGACTAGTTTGGATTTGAACCGATCGGGGGATGGGGGATGGACCGAGACCGCTCCTTGCTCAGTGTGACCAATATGGAGAATACAGATTTTCATATGTCGAAACCTATGTGCTTTTCACTCTTCTAGTAGACACGCAACAAGATCAAAACGTTATTGGTTCCAGTAATGGACGTATAGGTTTTTGCAATATTTTGAGCGTGACAACTATAAGAAAAAGTTATGGGTATCTTAGTTTATTTCATAAGATTTTCGAATGGATTTTTGCGTGTTACCCTTTCTCAATCTTATAGTTTAGATTCGAGAAAACAAAAGACTGATGTCCAGTAATCCCAAATTCCTCAGCGCAGGCCAGTTCCATGACGTATTGGAAACCAATCGCACTGAATCACCCCTTATTCTTTCCTTTCCACATTCGGGCGGTATCTACCCGGATGATTTTGGATATGATCCGAAGCTAACGTTTGAGCAAGTCGACTTTCCCACTGATAAATACGTGGATGAACTTTTTGCTGACGGTGAGGACTTGGGCTACTCGACGATCAAAGCAAACTTCCCGCGCTCATATGTAGATGTTAACCGTCACCAGCACGACATCGACGAAAACATGCTAGAAAAGGGGAAGTGGTACGGGCGTCTGTTGCCAGGTTCGGTTCAGGCAGGCGCCACCCTGTTCTGGTCGATCACCAATGGTCTACCAATTTATGATCGCAAACTAAGCCACGAGGAAGCCAAAACGCGTTTGGCAAAGTACTTCATTCCCTACCATCAAGCGATGACGCAACTGGTCGAAGAAAGGCGTAGGTTCCATGGTCGCGTATACGTTATTGATTGCCATTCAATGACTCGTTTCGACACAAAACTACGCGGCGGTAAAGAGCGTCCGCAGATTGATATTGGAACCCGCAACGGTGGGAGCTGTGCAACTGATCTGTCTGACAAGATGGCCGAGCTATTTGAAGCACGGGGATATTTGGTCGGGGTCAATAAGCGCTTTGTAGGTGGTGAGATTACCCTGCGCTACGGCTGGCCTGAACTGGATCAGCACATCTTTCAGGTTGAGTTGCGGCGCGATCTCTACATGGATGAGGCCACACGCAACCGAAACGAAAACTTCTTGAAGGTTAAATCTGACTGCACAGCCATCCTGCGCGACTTCAAGGAATACATCGCTCAGCGCGATCACGCTGAAAACAACAACTCAGATATACATGACAGGAGGAGCTCATGAAGAAGACGTTTACAACTCTGGCAGCTGTGGCTGCCGTCGCCCTGGGGGGCGCTGCGCAGGCGGACGTCCTGCGCATGGCCTATAGCTCGGCACCGCGTTCGGTTGATCCGTATCCGTTCGGTGGTGCGACCACGGCCGGTTACAAAGAGCATATCTATGAAGCTCTGGTAGGTCACGACGACCAGCCGTTGCTATCAACTGGCTGGACTTGGAATAGCCCGACCAGCCTGACAGTGCAACTGCGCGAAGGCGTTAAGTTCCACAACGGCGAACCGTTTACGGCCCGCGACGTGGTTTATTCAGCGTGTCGTATGATGTTCAAGATTGACGATAAGCGCAATCTGCTGACTAGCTCGATGGGGCCGTTGACTGACGTGGTCGCCGAAGGTGATCACGCGGTGCGGTTCGAAACGAAGAACCCCTATCCGCTTTGGATCCAGAAGATGAAGTTCTTGTCGATCCTGTCAGCCTCTGGCGGGTCTGTTCCAGACGGACCAATCACATATGACGCAACAGGCGACTGCGGTATCACCGCATATCCAACACGTGATGATTTTGAAAACGGCGATGCCGCAGTTGGCACCGGTCCGTTCAAACACGTGAGCTTTGCAAAAGAGTTCGCAGTCATGGAACGAAACGACGACTACTGGGGCGAAGCTTCGAAGTGGGAAGGCGTTGAGATTTCATCTGTTAGCAACTCGGGTGCTCGTTTTGCCGGTCTTTTGGCAGGTGACTATGACCTGATTGAAAACCCGACAAGCGAAGACATCACAGCGCTTGACGGCAATGACGACTTTGACTTTTCGAGCAAACCTGCATGGCGCACTATGTTCGTTGTGCTTGACGTCAACGCCGAAGGTGCCCCGGGTGTAAGCGCTGCGGATGGGTCTGCCCCATTGGCAAACGCCAAGGTCCGCCACGCAATGTCACTAGCCATCAATCGCGATGCGATTACCGATCGTTTGTTCGGCGGAAACGCAGCGCCGGCGAACCAGTATTCACCAAGCTATCGCGCTGGCGCACCGGAAATGCCTGCACTTGAGTATGACGCTGACAAGGCAAAAGCCCTGCTGGCCGAGGCTGGCTATCCTGATGGCTTTACGCTGCAGTTCAACGCACCGTCGGATCGTTATCCAAACGGTACCCGGGTTGCTCAGGCACTGGCACAATACTGGTCACGTATCGGCATCACAGTCGAGCTGAACACGCAGCCATGGTCAGTCTTTGCCAAGGCACGCAAAGCCCGCGAAATGGGCGCGTTCTTCTACGGCTGGGGTCACCCACAGGGTCCGGCACAGATGATCTCGTTCGCCTTTGCGACACGTGATAAGGACTTGGGTCTTGGATCGTCGAACTACTCGAACTATTCGAGTGAAGCGTTTGACGCGGCGATTAAGGCTTGGGCCGTGGAGACGGATGCAGCCAAAGCGGATGAGCACGTCGGTAACGCGATGCGTGCAGCGATGGCTGATATGCCAGGTATTCCGGTCTACTACACCCACTCACTTTGGGCACACCGGGCTGATCTGACCGTTGACGGTCGTCAGGATGAGCGCACCAGCGCGTTCATGGTATCCTACAAATAACGCAAGATTCCCGCGCGGGCCCATACATAGTCCGCGCGGGGCCACAAAAGGGAGAGTGGCAATGCTGAGCTTCGTCCTCAGACGGCTTGGTCAGAGCAGTGTTTTGGTTCTTATTATGTCGATTCTGGTATTCGTCGGCATGTACGTGGTCTCTGACCCTGTTGCCGTTCTCGCCAGTGATGACTTCACCGAGGAAGATCGGATCGCGCTCGCTAGCGAGCTAGGTGTAGACCGACCCTTGATAGTCCAGTACTTCAGCTTTCTCTCCAATGTGGTGCGTGGCGATTTCGGGACCTCGTTCGTTTATAACGAACCTGTTCTGCCTTTGATCGTTGAACGCCTGCCTGCCACTTTAGAGGTCGCCTTTCTTGCGATCGCAATCGGTCTTTGCATCGGCGTACCACTTGGCATCTATTCCGGTCTCAACCGCAAAAAGAAAACCACAAAGACGATCAGCCTTTTGACCACTGTCGGATATTCAATCCCGAACTTCTGGCAAGCCCTGTTGCTGATCCTTGTCTTCGCGGTTTGGCTAAAAGTTCTGCCTGCATCTGGTCGCGGAGACACGACCACGCTGTTCGGTATCGAGCTTTCGTTCTTTAATTTAGACGGTCTTCGCCACATGCTTTTGCCCGCCATCAATTTGGCGATCTACAAGATCTGTATGCAAACGCGGCTGGCGCGGTCGGGCACACAAGAGGTGATGTTTCAGGACTACATGACCTTCGCACGGGCCAAAGGCATACCCCGACCACGTTTGATCCGCCGCCATTTGATGCGCAATATCCTGATCCCAATTGTCACCATTACCGGGCTTGAACTGGGCGGGTTGATCGCATTCTCGACCGTTACCGAAACGGTGTTCAACTGGCCGGGCATCGGCAAGCTGCTTCTCGATAGCATTCACAACGCGGACCGACCTGTCGTCGTGGCGTATCTGATCCTGATTGTGATGATGTTCGTCGTCATCAACTTTGTAGTCGATGTTTTATATGCGCTGCTTGATCCGCGCATCCGCTACACTTGATGGAGACGGCTGTGGAGCAAACTATGACCTCAAGACCCGATAAGCCAGAACCCACAAAGTGGAAGCGCGCTAAGAAGGTATTCAAAGGCCACCCCATGGCAATCGCTGGCTTGATCGGTGTGACCCTGTTCATTCTAACCGCGATTTTCGCCCCGCTCATTGCGCCGCAAAACCCCTATGATCTTGCCAAGCTGGATATTCTGGATGGGCTACTACCACCGGGTTCACGGCTCTATGATGGCACCTATAGCGTTATGGGAACAGATGCGCTGGGCCGCGATATTCTGTCGGGTGTGATGTATGGCTTGCGTATATCGCTGTTCGTTGCTTTCACCGCTGTTCTGGTCGGCTCTAGCATCGGCGTCTTGTTGGGGCTGTTGGCTGCGCTGCGCGGTGGTTGGGTGGAAACCATCATCATGCGCGCAGTTGATTTGAAGATCAGTTTTCCGGGCATTCTGCTGGCCTTGATGTTGCTGGCGATCTTTGGCACCGGCGTCGACAAAGTGATCTACGCGCTGATCATTGGCGCTTGGGCTTCCAAAGCCCGCTTAGTTCGCGCCGTTGCCCTTTCGGAAATGAAGAAGGAATACATTGACGCTGCGCGTCTGGCGGGCCTGTCGGACTTTCGCATAATGACACGCTTTCTTCTGCCGAACTCTATTTCGCCGGTGCTGGTGGTCCTGCCTATGTCGATCTCCGGCGCAATCGGGGCCGAGGCAACGCTATCGTTTCTGGGTGTGGGCGTTCCGATCACCGAGCCTTCGTTAGGTCTGCTGATTGCCAACGGAAATGATTATCTGCTGTCCGGCAAATGGTGGATCAGCATCTTCCCCGGTTTAGTTCTAGTGGCTATGGTTCTGTGTATCAACGTTGTGTCAGACCGTCTGCGTGACCACTCTAACCCCTATCTGCGCGCGAAGGATTAAGATGATGGAACAACTCATTTCAGTGAATGATCTAACCATTGCCTATCCAATGGCGGACGGTGAGATTTTCCGGGCGCTCAAAAGGATCTCGATCGATATCCATCGGGGACAGGTCGTGGGTGTCGTTGGGGAAAGTGGAGCCGGCAAAAGCACAATCGGCAAGGCAGCCCTTGGGCTTCTGGACGAAAACGCGGTTATTGAAACCGGAGACGTGTCTTTGGGAGGCAACTCGATCAGCGGTTTGTCGGAATCGGAGTTTACCCCGATCCGCGGTAAGCGCATTGGGTATATCTATCAGAACCCTATGACTGCGCTGAACCCGGTGCTAACCATTGGTGAACAGCTTCTGGAAACCATCGAGACGCACACCGACAAAAAGGGAAAATCCGCCCGCGCCTATGCGATCGAGTTGCTGGAACACGCAGAAGTGACCGAGGCAGAAGACCGCCTGTCCAAATACCCGCATCAGCTGTCGGGGGGCCTATGTCAGCGCATGGTTTTCGCCATTGCCATCTGCGCCCGTCCTGATCTGATTATTGCAGACGAGCCGACGACGGCATTAGACGTTACTGTTCAAAAGGCAGTTCTGGACACGCTGAAGAAACTTGCGAAACAGGACAATATCGCAATTATCCTGATCACACATGATATGGGTGTGGTGGCAGAGATCTGTGATTATGTCTATGTGCTGCGCTACGGCGGCATGGTTGAACACGGCCCAACCAAGCAAATCCTGACCCAGCCGAAGAAGGACTACAGCCGCGAATTGATGGCGGCCATACCGCGCATCGACAAAAAGTTAGCACGCTTCGCCGTTCCCGGCGGCATGAGCAAGACTGGCAACCGTCAACGCGCGTTGGACTTTCTTCTAGACCGCGAGGAACGAAGCGCGATTGCCAAGGGAGAACCCCTTCTTTCAGTGCGCAACCTGTCCAAAACGTTCGTTACTCCGGCTAACGTGGTCAGTGCTGCGAAAGAATTCAAAGCCGTCGACAATATCAGCTTTGATGTGATATCCGGTGAAACCATGGGTATTGTCGGTGAAAGCGGATCAGGAAAGTCGACCGTTGGCCGGATGATCCTCGGGTTGCATACACCAGATGAAGGATATCAGTTGACCTATCATGGTAAGGATCTTCCCGTTGCGAAATCACGCGCCGAACGGTTGGAGTTGTCCAAGTCATTGCAATGCATTTTTCAAGATCCGTATTCATCACTTAATCCAAGGATGACTGCCGGTGAAAACATCACCCATGCGATCAAGGCCCACGGCATAATCGGTCGCACCGCCGCGCATGAGCTGGCAGGCAACCTGATGGAACTTGTGGGGCTGCAACGCGGAAATGTTCGCAAGATGCCGCACGCCCTCTCCGGTGGGGAGCGCCAGCGGATCGGCATTGCGCGCGCCCTGTCTTTCCGTCCTGACTTCCTGTTCTGCGATGAACCCACGTCAGCCCTCGACGTGACCGTTCAGGCCGAACTTTTGAACCTAATGAAAGACCTGCAAGAAGCGTTGGGTCTGACCATGCTGTTTGTCAGTCACGATCTGGCGGTGGTTCGTCAAATGTGTGATCGGGTCATGGTGATGAAGTCCGGCCAAGTGGTAGAAATCGGGGATTGCGACAAGGTATTGGTCAATCCAGATAACCCCTATACGCAAGGTCTGTTAAAAGTCATGCCACGGTTCTCGTTCGATGAGGCGAGATAAGAAAACCGAAGAGTATTTGTGGTAATCCAGCATTTTTTACGCGATGTTACGCTGAAGCCATAAGAAAGCAGATAGAAAATGACCGAGCATAAGAAAATCCAGCGTATCCGCCGCCTGAAGTATATCGAGGCGTTCTCAGCCGTGGTTTCCACTGGGTCTATCTCGGCTGCAGCCCGTCAGCTAGGGGTGTCACAACCGGCAGTTAGCCAGCTTATTAAAAATCTGGAAGAATCCGTCGGCGCTCCGCTCTTTGTGCGACGAAACGGAGCGATTTTTCCCACTGCAAGGGCAGAAAACCTGCGTGAAGACGCTGTAGAGCTTCTCGCGCGTTTGGACCGGTTTCAAACGCAACTAAACTATCGGGAAACCCAAATTCTGAATACCATCCGGATAACGGCGACGCTCAGCATCACAAATGAAATTTTGCCTTATGTGATTTTCGAAATTCACAATAGTCATCCTGAGGCAAAGTTTTACGTTAGCTCGATACCTCTAAACGCTATGATTGATTCGCTCACCCAGAGCCATGTCGATTTTGCCTTTCACACACGACCGCTTGAACATCCGCAAATTCGTAACGATACCCTTACCAAGGTCCGGCAAGTCGCTGTTATGCCGAAGAACCATCCCCTTGCCGAAAAGCACTCACTGGCAATAGACGATATTCAGGGATGTAAGCTGGTTGGCGCCACGCGAAATGATCCGTCATACCACTATTACAAAGACCTTTGGCAAAGGCATAAAATTCAAGCCACGCAGGTGCTGCAATCCCCCTTTGCCAGCCTTTCGATGCAAATGGTTCACACCTTTGAGGCGCTTTCATTCAACAATGAAATTATGGCGCGCAGCGCATGTTTGCGCGACCCGAATCTGACGTGGAAATATGTCGAAGGAGTCGAGGAAACTACGACCTTTTATCTGGCACTTGCTGACTGGCAATATGGTGGCGAAACCCACAGGCTGGTCGAGAAAAGCTTCAATATGGCGTTACAGTAATTGCCCGCATTACAACGAACTTACGGGTGATATTAAAAGCGTTGAAAGGGCACCGTTAGAATAAGTGATCTTGTTTGAGCCAGGCTCTGTACTTAGGTGTTCGG